>JAAEPA010000999.1 GCA_024222475.1 Gammaproteobacteria bacterium
AGCCGCGCTGCTCGACGCGGTCGTCGATCGGCTGGTCGACGGGCGGGTGGTCGGCTGGTTCCAGGGCCGGATGGAATTCGGGCCGCGGGCGCTCGGCGCCCGGTCGATTCTCGCCGACCCGCGGCGACCGGAGATGCGCGATCTGGTCAACGCGCGGGTCAAGCAGCGCGAGTCGTTTCGTCCGTTCGCTCCGGCCGTGCTCGAGGAGCACTGCGCCGAACATTTCGATCTCGATCACCCGTCGCCATTCATGCTCGAAACCTGCCGGGTCACGTCGCCGCTCGACCTGCCGGCGATCACCCATATCGACGGTTCTGCGCGGGTGCAGACCGTCGATCTCGAAAACAACCGCCGCTTTGCGCTGCTGCTCGAGGCCTTCTATCGCCGCACCGGATGTCCGATCCTGCTCAACACATCGTTCAACATGCGCGGTCAGCCGATCGTCTGCGAGCCCATCGATGCCATCGTCTGCTTCCTGCAGTCGCGGCTTGACTGCCTGGTTCTCGAAGACTTCCTGATCGACAGCAGCGCCGTGCCGCAATCATGGTTCGACTGGTACGGACATATCGACCAGGATGTCGACCGCATGATCCCGACCACAGTGTACACCTTCCTGTGACGGTCCCGGCGTGAGCCCGCTTCCAGCCCAGTCGCTTCAGTCGATCGCCGCCGGCATGGCGCAGGCGATGCTGGAGAATGACGATGCCAGGATCCGTGCCCTTTGCCGGTCGCTTGCGGATGAGCTTCCCGGTTCGGCCGACCCGGCGCCGGAGCCGGAGGACGATGATGCTTCGGCCGCCGACGAGCAACGACTCGGCATCTGGTCCCGCGACGCCGACGGTGCTCCGTTCCGGCGACTCAACCAGTATCGGCCGGAATGGCGGATGTGGGCCGACGTCGACGAGATCCCGGGCGAGTCCGCCGGGCGGCGCATCATCTTGCTCGGCGAGTCGGCCGCCCGCGGCTATCTCTACGACCCGACATTCGCGCCGGCGGCGGTTCTCCAGCGGCTGCTGCACAGCGTGCCGGCAACCCGGGACGTTGAAGTCGTTGACCTCGCCCGCTCCAGTATCGGGCCGGCCGGGGTGGTGCAACTGGCGGCTGAGTCACGGCGTCTGCGGCCGGATCTCTTTGTCGTCGTGGCCGGCAACAACTGGTGCGGATCGCTGTCCTACGGTGCCAGCACCCGCGTGGAATTGATCGAGGGTCTGATCGAGCGCGGCTACCGCGGCTTCATCGATGCGATTGAGGCATGGCAGGTCTCGCGCACCCAGACCACCGCCGAGCGGCTGGCCGGCATCGCCGACCGGCTCGGCATCCCGGTCATCCTTGTCGTGCCGGAGACCAATCTCAATGACTGGCGCGAGGATCAGAACCCGATTGTGCCGTTGCTTGCTGGCGGCGGCACCGGCCGTTGGTTCGATCTGGCGTACCGTGCCCGGGCCGCACTCGACAACGGCGAACTGGCCGATGCCGAGCGCCTGGCGTCGGAGCTGATCGCCCTCGATAACGGGACAAGCCCCGTCGGGCATTCCATCTGCGGCCACTGTCACATGCGCCGAGGCGACGTCGACACGGCCCGGCGGCTGTTCGAAGTCGCCCGTGACGTGGCTCGCGCCTTGCCGATCGATACCTCGCCGGGCTGCTCGCGCGCGATCCAGGACGGCCTGCGAGGTGCCGGCGAGGCACACGGGTTTCACGTCGTCGACCTGCCGAGCCTGATGCAGGACGCGCTTGGCGGCGCCCTCCCCGACCGCCGCATGTTTCTGGACTATTGCCACCTCACTTCGGCCGGTATTCGCCTGATGACCGATGCGGTCGCGCGTATCTCCGTCCGGCTGCTCGGCGACGGCGACCCTGGCGACCTTGCGGCGGCAACGGCAACTCTCGGCCCGGGTCCGGAGGTCGATGCCGACGCCCATTTCATGGCGGCAATCCACTGCGCCCGATGGCGGCAATCCGGCGAATTGCCTGCGTTCCACCTTGCCGAGGCCGTACGCCTGTCGCCGGCCATCGCCACCAGGATGCGCGCCTATCTGCAATGTTTCGCGCGCTCTGGTCCGGCCTGGCTGGACCGTTTCTTCCCGGCGCTCATCGGCCGGCCGGGCTCGCCGACCCACCGCTTTTTCTGCGAGATAAGTCCATTCGTCGACACGGACATCCGCGACGAAACCCTGTTCGCGGCGATCGCGGATACGGTCAACGACCTGGTCCCGTCCGGCTCTGCCAATGCCGGGCCTTCAACGCCGGCTGGAAGCAACGGCACCGCCGGCGTCGACCTGATCTCGCGCGAACATGCTGCCCCGAACCAGGTCAGTTCGCTGTTCTATGCGACAATGCGGCGGTCGTTTTTCGAGGCCAACGAACCCGAAACCGGGTTCGTTTTTACGCTGGGTAAGGCGGAGCGCCTGGATCTGGAAATCACCTACCGGACGCGGGACGCCGAGGCTGGCGGAGATATTGTCCTTCGGCTCAATGACCGGCAAATCGGCGTCTTTCCCGCGGCCGCGAAATGGGCAACGGCGACGCTCGACGATCTGGCACTGGATCGCGGACGGAATGAACTGGCGGTCACCTGGCCGCCGGTAAGTGGTGATATCGACTCCCGCATCGGACAGTCGGTCGCCCAATTGCGCCGGAATACCCTGCCAAACCCGCTCAACGCCTTCGGCCAGATCCATCGCCTGCGCCTGACGCCGGCGCGGTAGGCTAGAGGAGTTTCCCATCAGGTGGCAGCCAGTCGCATCCGATTATGCGGCCCTCAGAGAATCGGGATTCCAGTCTGACCCGCAGTACAAAACATGGTTGACAGTACCAAAAGTTCTTTACATAAACTGGGAGGGCGCGCTAAAGACAGTATCGGTTTTTGATTTTATCCATACCCCAGAGGAAGGCTTGATTGGCCTCGGAGCCTTTCGCCCTGGCACGAAAGGTCTGAAGATCCTGATACGATGCGGATGTCATAATATCTTCTTTGCCATACCACACCGCCACTGCTTTTTTACTCATTCCAAAGAGATTTCGATCGATGCCTGCAGATTCTGCAATGCGTCTAGGTATGGGGCGATCGTAGTCTCCACCGATAGACCAGGGTACCATTTCTTCGGAATTTGAGATTCTGCGAACCGATTGGGATACTTCACATTTGTCAGGTTGAACATTTCGCGTACCCAGGTAAGGGAGAGGGAAATGTAAAAATCCTTTTCTCAATCTAAATTCAGCGAGGCCGGGGCCGCCGTAGTCTTGGGCCGTGCCCTCCTCTTTATCCCACATTTGATCGCCACGGAATCCTGTAAAGAGGATTGTTCTATCAGTTAGATACGTCTCGAGTGACAAGGCATATAAGTCAACAAAATGAGATGTGGCGAGTATTTCCCCTTCGGGAAATTCTTGACGGCTAAGGAGATAGTCGAGTCGCCCGAATTCTTGGCAGCTCATCCCCATCGCCGTAGCGATGCATGTACCGTTGTCCTCTCCGGGGTTGAACTGTGCGACATCCATAGGTCGCGCTTCTTTGAACGTCACGGCTTCTTTACATCCAACGTGTTTCGCAAATACCGACGTGGCAGTGGAATCGTAACCTGTGGACAGCGCGACAACTAGTCTATTGTAGGCTACACCTCGCTGAGGTGCGCTTGCGTTGTTAAACACTCGAGCTACGGTTGATTCTAAGAAATGTATGTACGATGCATAATTTATGAAGGTCTCCGCGCCGTGTTTGGATTGTTCATCTATCTTTAAGTCTAATGAAACTATCGCATTGGTATAATAGAAAAGTCGAATGAAATTTTGAGATTGGGTAGGGATTTTGCTATTTTCTTTACCGACCCCATATTTTCTGTAAAGGATGTCAGGGTATGACTGATATTCTTTGTCCAACGCCTCTCCAGAAATAGATAATAGAAATGCCAGCGAATTGGAAATGTATAACCGGTCTACTTTTGCAAGGGAATAGAGTCTATCGAAGATGTGAGATGGTGAGGCGAACACAACGGTTCCAACATCCAAAAGCCTTCCGCCAGATCCCAATAGGGTAATGGCCTCGTCAAACTCACCGATGTGATACTCACCATCCCACGCTCCCTCAACAAAAAAGCCATTCTGGGTTTCCACTGATGTTCCATGATAGACGTCAATTGTCGGTTCGTTCCTTCTCATATGCGCAGCCCAGGCCGATTTGGGGAGAGAGCACTTTTTTATGAAATTGAATTCCATTTTATACCCAAATTTTTGTTTGGAGTTTTTCAAAGGGCAGTACCGGAGGCTTCAGAGATTGTGTGCAGACCGTGAATCATTATATCTCTGTCTAGATCAGTTAAGACTCGTAGGTGCTGATCTGCCAATTCTATCCTGTTCCGGAGTGCCGCGGGATCGTCGTCAACCATCAAATAGCCTGCCGCTCTATCACCGCTCGATATATTTCCCGTGACGAGCATACCTTCTGTTTTATAGAAAAAGCTTCTATCGATTACACCCGAAACCTCCATTAACTCAAACCCATCGAAAGATTTGATCCGGCCTGGATTCGTATAGACATAGTTAATACACGCATAGCGATGCTTGCACGAAACGGGTGTAGTGTAAGTTTTACCGACCAACAGCTTTGTATAATAACGAAGGATATCAAAGCCCGTAACAGCTTCAATTAGATAATGTTTGGATCCACCCCCAATTCTAGCGCCAAATTCAATCACTGATAGCTCGCCGCTTGATTCGATCAACTGAATGAGCAGGGGTCCTTCTGTGAGAGCGAATGAGGCCGTAATCTGGCACGCAATGTTGCTAATGCGACGGGTCAAATCGGGAGTGCCAGCCGGGTGTTGGCTTTGTACGATTGTGAAGTGCTGGTCATTTAGATTGCTTTTCCTTGTCTCAGTTAGCAAGAGGAGTTCCGGTTGAGAATCGCGTATCACGAAGTCCGCAGAATACTCCCGTCCTTCATGAAATTCTTCAATCACTACCTCCCCAACACTACTATGGTGAAAAGCATCCGGGAGCGCTGCTTTCATTTCGCGGCAATTGGTTGCCTTAGTGATGCCTTTGGAGGAGTTGGCATCAGCAGGCTTGATGACAAGGGGATATCGCAGCTCAACGTCGCCGTTCCAATCGACATCCCTTATCACGCAATAATCCGATGTTGGAATACCATCGGCTTTTAGTTTTTCTTTCATCAGAATTTTATTTGTCAGTGCCCTGGCAGTGCTATAAGAGAATGGGCATTTTAAGCCAAGGTTTTCGCAGACGTAGGCCATCGACAATAGAGATCGGTCGATGCAGGCAGCAAATACTGCGTGTGCTTCGAGTTGTCTGGCGATATCAAGTATCTTTTCCTTATCAGCCGTACTTTCTTGTATGTGGGCATCGGCAAATCGCTTGCAGGGAGGATTTTCAAGGTAGTCAACCAGCGTCGTATGAAATCCATCAGCCTTTAGAATTTCACTAAGCCTGATGTGATCATGTGTTCCACCTAGAATTATCGCGTTTTTCTTTTTCATTGTTAAGCGATTTTAGTCAATAGACATTTATTCCTCATTCTTCCATTTCCCTCAATTTCATCAAGGCCTCCTCTGCACGGGTCGCTGCATTGATGGGTGTTCCGTCTTCGTCAACGACTTTTACACCGCCGTTGATGACTGCGGTTTGCCATTGTACCGCAGCAGGGAATTCCTCTCGACATTCCCAAAGGTATGGAACCGGCAAAAAACCGGCAGTGAATATACGGTATAGCCCATTGGCGGAAAGGGGGTCGGGTATAACCCGATGAATAGTTCGTAGCAGAACTCGGACCTCTTCATATAGTTCATCCGCTCTTTCTACTACCCCAGGGCTCGTCGCCAGATTCGGCACGCGCTCAGTGGTCCGCAAGTATCGGTAGTGCTGGAGGGCCGACCTGACGATCTGAATACTCTCATGGATGACCGGTGGGTCCGCCAAATGGGAAGCCTCCGAGTAGCTGACCACATGAATGATCGGAGGACTTAGTGGATCGTTTGGTTCGATATCGTCCATCAGCGCCGTTACCGATGCAAGTTGAACGCGAGCTTTCTCTAAGTCTGCGACAAAATGATCTAATCCCGCTCGCGGTTGAAGGATAACTCGAAACGAGTCGTCTTCCAATTCACGTACAAGACGCAACATTGCCCGTGCCTTGGCCAAATCCTGTAGACCAGAAGTATACTTTGGTGTGTTAAGCATTACCTGCAATATCAAAAAGCGAACGCCATGCCTCTTTGCAGTGCGTGCCGCCAAATAGACAGACAATACACAGGTTACGTCGTCTGCACCTCGGAATGAGAAATGATGTGGAATATTGGGTTCGAATGGCTTTCCGGTCTTTGCAATATAGTCCAAGGTCTTGACATGTTGTGATAGGTTCTCGCGTACCGAATTGGGGCCTCGGCCGTCTATTTGGCAAAACCACCAAAAAGACAGTGCATGCCAAGCGGTGTTCAAGCTTCGCTCATGGATGCGCGCCAGCGCTGGCACGTTACGCGTCCCTGCATAAGTGCGAACTAGCATTGGGCGAGACCGTTCTAAAATTTCACTGTACTCTGCTTCGTTGGCAACAGGAACCCCACCTCCGTTTGGCTGGTCGCCCCAGAGTGTGCCGAAGTGAGATTGGGTGAGTTGCGAGGTACCAATAGACAAGATATCGAGCAGTCGATTTTCACGTAGGCGTCTAATCCAATCATGAAACAAGGCAATGGCGTCTTCGCGACGAGGCAAGTATGGACCTACATGTGCCCGAATCAGCGGTGGAAGGTCCCGTTGCATACCATGCAAGAGACGTTTCATGATGTGATCATCGCGGGTCCCGTATTCTGCATAGCCAGATCTGTCAACAGCGTCAATGCGTCGGTAAGCTTCTTTGGCGATCAGGTCGCGGGCAAATACCGTGCGCATGTCATCGTAATCTGAATTCTCCTGCACTGTCTTCGGAATTTGACTGCGAGGTACACCGATCTTTTCAAGTGATTCGAGAGATGTTTCATCACCGTCAAACACAACAATTTCGCCTTGGTACTCTGCCCTAATACGTTGGCAGGCCTCCGGCAGGCCAGCAAAGTATACGGCTCGAATGGGACCCCCGTTCTTTGTAAGTAGTTGCTTGTCCTGTATCTGCCAGTAGAAGCGTCTAAACAAGGCCTGAGCCTCTTTTGGATTAAGTCGAAAGGAGTATCCGATACGCGTGACTTCATTCTTCAGAATCCATTGACGGACATAGTCCATCTTTTCACTTTTGGTGATCTCATTCACTGCCTCAGAAATCAACCGGTCTCCGACAACCACGCGGTATCCACAATCGTGCAGCAGATGGGTGATGTAGCTACTCCCGAGCGTATGAGCATCCACCATCGGCCTAAGTATTCCAATGACTTCATTGCGGTGCAAAGCTATAATGGCATCGTTCATTACATCTTTTCCAAGATTGTAGTGATGTCCAAGCCTGCCAGCCCCATACGATCGGGAGTTCGGCCAGAAGCAAAGTAATCTTCGCCTAAAAGTGCCCCGCCCAGACGTACCAAGGAGGCGCTCAATGGCAACCTGATACCGGCAATTGCTGCCATCGTACAGAAAGGTACAAGCCCCATAGGCAAGTCTTCAAACAAGTAGCGTGACCTAATTGCAGTCGGTGCGATAATATCCGCATACGCAGGATTTGATCGGACTAAATCACAAAGTGTTTCCTGAGGACTACCGGGATATGACTTGCGTATCCATTCCGTAATAGAAAGTAGTTCCATCCCATAGGCACGTCCCAGTGTAAGTCGCTCGTTATCCACTTTCGCAATTACCGCTGCCTCGTCTACAGTCATGTCTCGATAGAAGTGAAACGATTCACCGCGCTTAATGGCAGCCATATTGAAGACGAAAATAACCGGGTGCAGAACCGCTCCAATATTCTCAAAACTTGTTTGCAAGACATTTTCGGCTTTTACCATACACGGAAATAGTGGCGCCAGCCGTTTTAGGACCTCATCGGTGTCGCTTCGTGGAAACGCAGCTATAGGAAGATACTGTTTTTGGCCAATGATAGTTACGATTCCGGGCGTATTTGATCGGCAGGCAAACACGAGGCTCTGTGATTCAGCAATACGAACATGCTTGCGACAATGCATCTTCTGAAGCACTGACTTAAACTCCAGTGCCCCACCCGTACGCCCAGGATGCAACAAAACAACTTGGTCGTCTTCAAGTAACTCAGCTAAAGACATTGCCATATCCCCATGAGCATCAGCAGTCACTGTGACTATAATTATTTCGGCCCCCCGCACTACTTTGCGTAGGTCGCTAGAGACCAGGGCCAGCTCTGCCACTACATTTAGTCGACCATTCAATTCAATTCTACGCGACGCTAAAAAGGATTGAATTCGCGCGGGTGTGCGATTAAAGAGGCGGACGTCGCATCCGAGCGACGCCAGAAAACCTGCTGTGGCCAAGCCGCCACTACCCGCTCCTATTACCGCAATAGATTGACAAGGTAGATGCATTCTGAATTAACAATAAGGTTTATAGGCGTTCCGCGATGAGTTTAGATACCATACAGACCATCTCTTAGCCCGCATTTCCCATTTGGCCTCACCAATTGATGCAATTGATCGTTGATTATGCTATAAGAATCAATGCTTTGATCGCATCTGGAGGCGACGAATATGGCGAACCTGGCGGGTGAATCAGTTGATGGTCCTCTGAGGCTCGATTTCGACCGTCGCCTGAAGCTTGAATTCCACGGTTCCAGGATCACCACCGACGCCGGATTGCTTGCCTACCGTGAGCTCGATGACGCGCTCGGGTTGACGAACGTGACCGACGATGAGCTGGTCGATCCGCGCACCGGCAAGAACGGCCAGCACGCGATGACGGGATTGTTTCGTCAGTCCGTCTTCGGCCGCCTCGGTGGCTACGAGGACGTGAACGACGCCGACCGCCTGGGACGTGACCAGGAAAAAGCGGCCGTGATGGATGCCAATTTCGCAAATGTTTCCCGCAATGGCATTGTCGGCCTGGAACGCACAAGCGGATCCCAATGCCCACAACACAATCGGCTGCAACCAACCCTCGACTTCGCGGTAGCCAGTGCTCTCGTAGTTCGCCAGGCGCGAAATCAAAACGGAGGCGGGGATCGACGTAGTAGTCATCACAAGAGAAATTGACCCATCTGTTTTCCCATCATTACGAGTATCTCGGAATCTCGGAATACATATGTTCCATGTAATCGAGCAATTCCTGCCCGAGCGAAGCGCTCGGACAACGGTTGTCGGCTCCATTTTGCTGGAAGATATGCTAGCGGTCGACTCCGATATTTGCTACCCTCCTAAGCAAAAGCCAGAGTCATCGGGGCCACTAGCAAACGTTTAATTCTAGTGGAGCTTTTGAATTTGACTTTTGGAACCAGAGCCTAGCACCGAGCGGAACTCAAATGTCAAATTCGCTCCACTAGGATTTGGCCTGTACGATTTCGTGGCCATCCTGCAATTCACGATACAAGGCCTTGTATCGGCGCGCGTTGGCCTCCCATGTTCGATTTTCTTTTATCCAGGCCTGTCCTCTCTGAGTCATAATCTTTGCCTGATCTCGGTGATTGAGCAGCGTTTCAATCTTCCGTATCAAATCTTCGACGTCTCCGGTTCTGAACGTCAAGCCACGCTCGTCATTGCCGATAACTTCGCTAGCGGCGGGGCGATCACTCATAATGATCGGAACTCCCAGGGCCATGGCCTCGAACGGTTTTAACGGCGTAACGTAATCAGCCGCATAGTCCGCAACGCGAGGGACGACGAACACGTCGATTGCTCGATAATAGGCTGTAATGTCTTTGTGAGAAACTTCACCGACAAACGCTATTGACTCGCGAATGCCAAGCTCTTCTGCAAATTTCTCGCACGCGTCCCGTGTCTTTCCATCGCCAACCAAAATACATTTCAAGTTCTTTCGGCGATCGATGAGCTTGGCAACCGCCCGGATCAATATCTCATGCCCCTCCCGGCGTGAAAAATTAGAGATGTAACCAACAGTTTCACTACCGGAGAAACCCAGTTTTTCCCTCGTCATCGAGTTTTCACAAGGTGACTGTAGAAAACCGGAGGCTACTGCATTCGGTATGACGGATATTTTGGAATCGTCGACACCGCGCGCCACGAAGAGACGCCGCATTTCGTCCGAAATTGTAACAACCGCGTTGGCGGCATGCATACACCGGTCTTCCTGCTTCATCCTCAGGCGGGTTAGCTCGGCTTCCAGGCTCGCCCCGTCACGCCAGAGGTGTTCATGCAGGGACCTGACTTCATAAACCAGTGGAATTCCCAGGCATCTGGCGATCGGTATCGCCTTGAGTGCTAGTTCGTAACCACGAAATCCCGATGCGGCGTGCACTATGGATGGCGCCTTCGTCGCCGCCACCTCGGCGGTCAGTTGCGCGTCGAGTTGAAGAGCAACATCGTTTGGCAGGCTGCCAACTGTCCGCTGGTTAGGAATATTGAAATAGTATGGCACGCCGTCGTGATATTGCTCCAGATCCACCCAATCGGCCCCGCCATCCGGATACCCGAGCGGCATCACCACGAAGGGATCGAGACCAACCGATTTTTGGCTCTGCATCGTGTTTGCGTTTCTGACCGCGCCTCCTGAATTCTCGTACGGGATCGCAACTTTGTGGAGATGGCAAACGACATTGCGATCCGGTACTGGTTTACCAACGAGACTTACTCGCGGCTCCCAAATTGGATCCAGTTCGCGGACTTCACCCTTGGTGATATTCGCTGCGGCTAGATACTCTTTTTGACCATATTTGGAGTACGCAGCGGTTAACGTTTCAAACCGACGTCCGATGTCGCCGTTCTGGCGCATCATGCTAACGTAGTCTCTAAGGAACTTTTCAGTTAAAACCGATCGATGATCGAGGACGTCGCCAGGTAACGCCGCAACGGACACTCGAAAGAACCCGATTGGCTTTTCTATGAAAGAGCATGAAAAATTCAAAAATATTTTTGTGGTTCCTGGCGGAGGCAGGATAACAATATTAAACGACTCACCCTTCTTTTTCTTTTTTCGCACCGCAACATAACTGTATATTCCATGGTCGGCGGAAAGCCCAAGTCCCGGCGGCGCAGTGGATACCTCTCCGCCGGCCGTCTCGAAGGCCATCGAAACAAGCGCGCCCCTGTCGTTTCGTTTTTTTACACGGGACACTGCAAGCCCCTTCAGCAGCAATGCCGATTGATCCGAGACGCTGATCGATCGGGTAATCACCCGATCCGGACGGACTCTGAAAGAAACTCCGGGCTTATCGAGGCGCAATTCTGGTGCGCCACCACTATTCCGCTTTTCGCTTGCTGGCCGCCGCGGTGGCAATCCTAACGATTCTCTAAGAAAGGACATTGAACGGTCAAGCTTTCGCATCGCGACACTAATGTAGTGATCTGAGCATGAGTGAAGCCCACGGAGAATCGCTTCTATTCAGGAAATACCACATTCCTTAGCTTTTGAAGGAAATCCTGTGAAACGATCGATGGTCTCATCTCCTCGGCGAAGCGAACACACGCGTCTGGTGAAAGGAGGGGGTCGCAATCGAAAGCACGCGTCAGGGCCGTCTTGAGCCCCCCCGCGGCAGCCGGAGAATACAGAATGCCACGTCCCTCGATTGCAATTTCGTCAAAAGCGCCGATCGTCGGCGCCACTACAGGCACCGAAAATGTCATTGCTAACATAGCGGCACCGGAATTGAGAGAACGTCTGTAAGGACACACTGCAAAGTCTGCGGCTCGGAAAAAATATTGCACTTCTTCTGCAGGAATATTGTAGGGACAAGCGATTAAATCACTTCTTCGAATTGATAGCTCCCGCAATGTTTCAGTCAATCCTTGATCTTTGGGCGAGCCGGCTATTACTAGGCAGGTATCATCTCTCGATATTTCTTGATACGATTCGATCAATTCTTCAATTCCCTTGTATATATCGATACTTCCAAATACGATACCCACGCGCTTGTTATGTTCAATTCCAAGCTCGTATCGAGCTTCCAGCTTTGAAACATAATTTGCATAAGCGCCGAGATAAGATGGGTGATCTGTTCTGAATACTTTCTTTGAATCAATGTCGAAATACTTCCTACATTGATCGGGTGTGTCTCTATTCATGATATGGATGGCATCTGCAGCGTCGGCTATTGTTCTACGCACCTTGATTGCATGCTCGGATTCCTGACCATGCGGAAGTACATTGTGCACCGTCCAGGCAATTTTGTGCCCGGAGCGTTTCAGTCTTTCAATGACCGCCTCGAATTGGCTGGCGCCGGACGATGATCCCGAAAATTCGGTGAGCCAGTGGAGGTGGTATACAGCCTGACCAGGCCAAATCGCGGCGCCGAGATCGCTCACATTTCGGACCGGCACTGGCACAAAATCCTGATTCCAGGCATCTTGGTAAAGCAGACGCTGGAACATGTTGTAGTGAGCATATGGTCCATACGCGAGGACGGTCAAATGCCGGTCATTTTCAGTGCCGTCTGGAATAACCGGCGAGCCGTTGCCGACGATGAAGTCCGCGATCGATGCCGCGTGTTGCATCGTGAAAGCTTTAGCTCTGTAACGCGGTATTTCAGATAGCATCCCTGCCTCGAAACAAGTGGGTGGCTACGCCCAGGAACGGAGCCGACGCGGCATGCTGTACGAGGGTGCCAATGCTCTCACAAGCCCTTTCGGGGGTCCCCGCGACACGGTCCGGATCAAACAACACTGTCTGCCGCTTGTCGCAATCCGCCAACGGCTTCGCGCCCGCACGACCACCGGCGGCCATGGCCCTGGCCCGGCGGGGCAAAACCCCCTCCCGATCCGCAGTGGATTGGCACCAATTCATTCCTTCCCCGTTTCAGCGCAGCCCTTGTGTGCTTCCTCGACGAAGCGCCATCGGAGCCGAGAAGCCAAGTTTGAATCAATGCCGGCTCCGAAAGCCGGCGACCGCAGTGAGCCTGGCTTCGGTGGTGAATAGGTCGGCTGGAAGTTGCGGCGAGCCGGGCTCTTCTTTCGGAACCATGGCAACTTCGGATCACTGTCAGATCTGCCAAAAAATATCCCATCCACGATACGGCACTGTCTCCGCTAGATATCTTGACTCTTACAGTGCCGCCTTGAAATGCACAATCCGCGGCCCACGCGACGAAATCACAAGAGCAATAGATTCCCGCCCAGACCGGCAGATGGAACGAGGGAAGTGCCTTAGCAGCCCGTTGACGAAGTCGGATTTGGCTGACTCAATGTATGCTGCACCCGGACCCGACCCGGAACGGCCCGGGCGTTTCAAGCCCCGGGCAGCCTACCTGCGAGCAATCCGGGGATGACCAAGTCCGGCCTGA
>JAAEPA010001000.1 GCA_024222475.1 Gammaproteobacteria bacterium
AGGAATGAAATGAGGATTAATTAGGCTACAGAGATGACATTGAGCAATGATGATCGCGCCAACTGATTCTTGCTTATAATTCTTGCTTATTCTTAATTCCTGTAGTTCTCCAAAGGAGATCACAGCAATGCAACTACCACCGGAATTACAACAGATGATCGCCCAGGTCAGACAACAACACCCGCAATTAGCGCACCTGCCGGACGAGCAGGTAGCCGAACTGATTATGCAGGCGATGGAGCAGCAGACCCCCGCCAGCGGTCAGGATATGGATTCGATGTCGGCTAATGAACTTGATGTTGCCGGTCAAACACTAATGGATCAAGGAAGATGGCAGGAAGCGGAAGAATATTTTTTTAAAGCGATTGATAAGGGGGAAGAGGAAGGAAGTTACGATCAGAAATGTTGGGGAATTATCCATTTAGGTCAACTCTGCCTGCAACGCGGCAACTTCCCGCAGGCCATGACCCTGTACCAGCAAGCCCTGACGCTGGCCGAACGCCTCAACGACCGGCGGCTGATGGGGGTGATTTACAACGAAATCGGTGAAACCTACCGGATGCAA
>JAAEPA010001001.1 GCA_024222475.1 Gammaproteobacteria bacterium
AACCAACCGTTCTTATTATTGACAACGCCCCAACCCACACCAGTCAAGAATTTAATGAGAATATTGAACGCTGGAAACAGCGGGGATTAACGATCCAACCGATCGCACCTTATTCTCCGGAACTGAATATTATAGAAATCGTTTGGCGGAAAATTAAATATGAATGGCTTCCTTTTTCAGCTTATGATTCTTATGAAAATCTCAAAAATGAATCATGCAACGTATTGGCTTGCATCGGCACAGATTTGAAAATTGAGTTCGCCTGAAATGTTAAAGAACTTCCTGATTACCACTGAACTTCAGCCATACTTATACACGCCCTTATACACGCCGCTATAAGTGCTTAAACCGCCAAGACATTCTCACAACAAACACGCTAATTTGGCCGGGCCAGATTTGCACAACATAATATTAAGTGTATGTTTTTCATTGAATTCCCTAACCATGGCTGAATATTGGTGGTAATCAAGAAGAACTTTTAGTCGACTACTTACAGGCCAAACCTGCGTATTATGCAAAGCTAAGGCGGACCGCCAGATTAGCTAGCGAGAGGTATTGAGAATTTAGGCGTAAGACATGCACCAAGCACTGACAAGACCTATAACTCAAGTTTCGGAGTTCACGCCTTAAGATTAACTGGCGCGGCGATGGGTATCGCAATTCTAAACCCGCTGTGAATACCTCCCTTTACGCTCGACGGCCGCCATCCATGGCCGCCGCCGAACAACGGCCTCGTCAACCGCGGGTTTCGCGTGGTGTGTGGTTCCGACGGTTTCAAAGTGCGATACCCATCCCCTGCGCTCCGAAATGCGAGTTAATAAGATTTGACAGGGTGTTTTCGTAACACGACCGAGAAGGTTCCACAAGATCATTTTCCGAATGCGTACACGCGGATCGAGACGGAGTTCTAGAGGACGAGGTTGGGTTAAGGGTCTGATTGTCGGCCTGTTCACCGGCGTCGCGGGCGCCCTGCTGGGACTATCGCCACTCGGCAGCACCTTCGAAAGAAGCGTGGGACTGCACTGGCTGTTCAACATGCGCGGCGTTATCGAACCCCCACCGGATGTCGTTGTGGTCGCCATTGATGGACGGACCGGTGACCAGCTCGGGTTACCGCCCCTGCCCAGGGAGTGGCCACGAACCATACATGGGCAATTGGTAGATACCCTGGTCCAAAAAGGTGCATCGGTCATCGTATTCGATGTGCATTTCCACAAGCCCAAATCACCAGAACACGATCAGGGGTTCGTCAACGCCGTGGACCGCGCAGAACGTGTGGTCCTAGTGGAGCAGGTCAATGGCAAGCGCCAACCCATTGCCGACCAGAATGGTGTTTTTTCGGGTATGGTATGGATTGAAGAATTGCTGCAACCCTTCCCTGAACTGGCGGATGTAGCCCGGGGACTCGGCACCTTTACGTTGCCGAAACTTGAGGCATCGGTCTATGAGTTCTGGGTTTTCAAGGACAGTGTAGGTGATGCACCGACCATGCCCGCCGTCGCGCTACAGATCCATGGCCTGCAGGATTTTGCCCCTTGGCAACACGTCATCGGGCAGCAGTTGCAATACAGTGAACAGACCGTCCTGCCACAATCAGCGGCGGATATTTCAAACGCGCAACAGCTGCGCGAGTATATGCTCGCCATCAGAGACGTGTTCAAGGATGGGCAGTCTGGCGACTTCGATTTGGAGTCCTTGCTGCGGCGTTCGGAAAGGCTCGATCTTGATCCCAAGGCTCGGCGTCGACTCGAAGCACTGGTCAACGTCTATGCCGGCAACCCACACCGTTACCTCAACTATTACGGACCGCCCGGCACGATCACCACGGTGCCCTATCACGCCGTCATCAAGGGTGGGGATCCGAACGTCCCGGAGTCCGCACTTGATTTTGCGGATAAGATCGTTTTTGTCGGTTTTTCCGATTTATACGATCCGGGCCAACCTGATCGTTTCTACACGGTGTATACGCGTGAAGACGGCGTGGATTTAAGCGGCGTGGAGATCGCAGCGACCGCATTCAGCAATCTTTTAACAAGCCGTTCTCTGCAGCAAGCCAATCGCTGGACGTCACTGGGAATGCTATTCGGGTTCGGCCTGGTTATCGGGACGCTGGTTTATCTGCTTCCGGCGATCATAGGCGTTCCCGTCGCAATTGCCCTCGCGGCGCTGTACGCAGTGATTGCGCAGTTCTCATTCAATACGATGGATTACTGGATGCCGCTGACCACGCCCATGCTTGTCCAGTTTCCAGTCGCCCTGTTCCTTGGTCTGCTGGGACAGTACCTGCTGGAACGGCGCAAGCTGCAGCATGTCAGCGAGGCGATCAACTACTACCTGCCCGATAATGTTGTCCTAGATCTGACCGAGAACCGGCTGGACCCGAGCGCCATCAACAAGGTGGTTTACAGCACCTGTCTGGCAACGGACATGGCGGGGTTTTCAACCATCGCGGAAACGCTGAACCCCGGCGAACTCGCCAATTTTCTCAACGACTATTTCGACACACTGGCGAAACCCTTGAAGCAGTACCATGTAGACGTCACGGAGTTTCGCGCCGACGCGATTATGTGCGCATGGACTTCTGCGAGCGGCCCCAACACCGAGGTGCGTCGTAAGGCGGTGCTGGCTTCGTTACAGGCGGCTGACGCCATCGACGAGTTCAAAAAACGTTGCGCCACGTATGAGTCTAGTCTGCGAATCGGCCTCGAGGTTGGCACGGTGTACGTCGGACATGCAGGGGGCGGTGGGCATTTTGTCTTCAGTATCGTCGGCGACTGTGCCAACACCGCGTCTCGCATCGAAGGCCTCAACAAGCACATCGGCACCCAGATTCTGGCCACCAGCGCAGTCGTGGAAGACGTTGAAGACCTGTTGCTCAGACCGCTCGGCGGATTCGTTTTTGTGGGGAAAACCGAACCGCTGCCCATTGTCGAAATCTTGTCGACCCGGAGTAGCGCCAGGGTAGAGCAGGTACAACTTTGTGAGCGGTTCGCGGAGGGTCTAGAAGCATTTCACAATGGGCAGTGGCCCAAGGCCACGCAGAGATTCGAATCGATCCTGATGGACTATCCAACCGATGGTCCGTCGCGCTTCTTGCTGGGGCGCTGCGCGCAATACCGTGCAGGCCAATCTGTTCCCGAGGACCCCGGCGTGATCCGCATGGCGGCCAAATAGTCCGAGTCCGGTCCCCGCATACCAGCCTGGCGGTGTTGCCGAACGCCTCTCGGTCTTCATCTCGCCTTTATAGACAGGTATGCTGACTTGTGACGAACAGTTTTTTCCCATGTCGCCAGAATCCCGTTGCTCGGATCATCTCCGCAGGGAAAAACTATAGCGTAGTGCCGGGTACACATTGGAACTGTCTTGCAGATTTCCGAAAAAAGGTATCGGAAGGACCGAAAAAGACATTGGCACCCAGTCCCCCCCGCCAGGCATCCGTAAAACGGTATTCAATATTCGGCAACACATAGCCATCAGCGCCCGAGGGCGAATATAACGTAACAACGGAGAGGGTCAGATCCTGATTCATTAACAATTGCGTCAGTCGCAAGGTTAGCAGATGCCGATGCTCGTCGAGAGCGGATCCCCCCGGAGGCAAGGCATCACGTAGCGCATCGTACGGCAGGATATAATCCAGTGCATAATGCTAGGTTGTGTAATAACACTGCAGAGATATCCCTGATTAGTGCACGCGGTTGCGCAACAGCAATGGGAAAGAGAATTCGCCAGTTGTTAATCTGCTGTGGCCTCATTTTTTGGCATTTTTTTTACGCGTGACGCCGCGGACACTCTTACCCTTTTCATTGAGCGAGGGCGAGAACACGCCGAGACCCAATTGACTGAGAAGGACTGGGCTGATGAAAATCAGCTCAGGTCTCGCGTCAAGCGTGTGTATCCAGGCGCAACGCGGATTTCCCGAGTACACCGTCGCGGCAAGCCCGAGCCCAGCGCCGGCCCCCTGCGCCAACTTTAGAACGTATTGCTCAACGTCATAACGAGCATAATCGAGCAATTATTGAGGCCTATGCCACCGGGCGGTATTCGTACCAAGAGATCGGCGTTTTTTTGATCTACATTTCACGACGGTAAGCAAGATTGTTCGCCAAGCTAGAAAGTGATCAAGCTCTGAGAAGGAATGCGGTCTAAAGAATTGGCCTGACCCCGATATTGCGATATGACCCCGATATTTGACCCGATATTGCGATATTGCTCGAGCGCCTCAACCAGGGCGCTGTGATCCGTCGAAGGCGTAGCGCCCGGGCGCGAGAATCCCGCACGGATCGACAACCTGCCTGATCTCGTTCAGCAGCCTAGCATAAGCGCCGGCGCCTTGCGGCACGGCGTGCATCGACTGCACGCCCAGCCGGTAGGGCAGGTGACCACGCGCCACCAGCGCCGCCATCAGGGCGTCGTGGCAGG
>JAAEPA010001002.1 GCA_024222475.1 Gammaproteobacteria bacterium
GGACTGGCGCGACGACATCTACCGGGATGATGAGGACCGGGAGGCGTGGCTAGCAGTATTGTCGCAAGTTTGTGAGCGGTTCAACTGGGTAGTGCACGCCTGGTGTCAGATGATGAATCACTACCACTTATTGGTGGAGACGGTTGAAGGTCATCTGTCCCGCGGGATGCGGCAGTTAAACAGCGTTTACACGCAACGATTCAATTGTCGCCACGACGAGGTTGGCCACTTGTGTCAGGGACGCTATAAAGCGATCCTTGTTCAGAAAGAAAGCTACCTCCTGGAACTGACGCGCTATGTGGTATTGAATCCACTGCGGGCGGGAATGGTAGCGAAACCTGAAGAGTGGCCCTGGAGCAGCTATCCCGCCACTATTGGTATTAACAAGGCGCCGCAGTGGCTGGATACGGAATGGCTGCTAAACCAGTTTTCACGACACAGGAATAGCGCGGTATCAGCTTATCGCCGATTTATTATGGAGGGCAAGGGCATTCCCAGCCCGTTGAAACTGACACAGCATCAGCTGTTGCTGGGCGATGAGAGCTTTGTTGCTCAACATAAAAAGGCGCAAAAGCCTAAGTCTTTACGGGATGTATCAAAAGCGCAGAGGCGAGCGTTTACCCTGACGCTGGATGAATACAGGCAGCGCTATGAGATAAGAGACGAAGCAATGGCAAACGCCTACTATTCCGGAGCCTACACCATGAAGGAGATTGGTGAC
>JAAEPA010001003.1 GCA_024222475.1 Gammaproteobacteria bacterium
CCAGCCGCTGGGGACACTTCAATGAGTGGAAACGCCTGGCCGAGGAGGCGCCGGGTGCGGTGGACATGGAGACACTGCTCAAAGGCGTGTGTGAGAAGCGCAACTTTCTCGATCTGGTGGAGAACTTCATTCTATTTGATGAATCCACGAGCGAGCCGAAGAAGATCATCGCCCGCAACCACCAGTTTCTTGGCGTCAACCGCGCCATCGACTCGGTGCGCGAGCGCAAGGCGCGGCAAGGCAAGCTGGGGGTCTTCTGGCACACCCAGGGCTCGGGCAAGAGCTATTCGATGGTGATGTTCACCCGCAAGGTACACCGCAAGCTCGGCGGCAACTTTACCTTCCTGGTGCTGACTGACCGCGACGACCTTGACACCCAGATCTACAAGACCTTTGCTGGTTGCGGTGTGGTGGACGAGCGCGAGCCGTGCCGGGCCGCCAGCGGCCGGCACTTGAATGAGTTGCTGACCCAGCACAAGGCCTTCGTGTTCTCGCTGATTCAGAAGTTCAATCAGAAGGTGGAGCCGGAACAGCCCTATAGCGAGCGTGACGATATCATCGTTATCACCGACGAGGCGCACCGCACCCAGTACGGCACGCTGGCGCTCAACCTGCGCAATGCCCTGCCCTATGCCAGCTACATCGGCTTTACCGGCACGCCGCTGTTCAAGGACGACGAGATCACGCGCCGGGTGTTCGGCGAATATGTTTCCACCTACGACTTTCAGCGGGCGGTGGACGACAAGGCCACGGTGCCGCTCTACTACGACGCCCGTGGCGAAAAGCTCGGCGTGGCCATCGGCGACCTCAACAAACGCATTGCCGAAAAGTTGGAAGAGCTGGAGTTGGCATCGACTACATATTCTTAAAGGGCTGATAATGAAAATAGCGGTAACAAGTCAGAATCGTAAAACCATAACAGAACATGCCGGCAGATGTAGAAAGTTCTGGGTTTTTGAGGTCGAAAATAATGAACGAAACCACCGCCGAACATCGAACAGCGATCATCACTGGGGCCACTGGGGCCATTGGCCAAGCCATTGCCGGGCAGATTGCAGCAAGGCCTGGATTTGAGGTCGTGCTAGCCTGTCGCGACGAGGCCAAGGCGAAACGCACGGTGAGTCATCTGAAACGCTCGACGAGGAACGACAGGATTCGATATGAGATCGTCGACCTGTCCAGGCAGGCCTCCATTGCGGCCTTGGCTGATCGCTGGCATGGCCCCCTGCACGTCCTGGTCAACAACGCCGCAATCACACCCCGAAAAAGGCAAGAAACCCCGGAAGGTATCGAACTACAATTTGCCACCAATGTACTAGGCTACTTCTGGATGATCCAGGTCCTGAGTTCTACACTCATGCAATCGACACCCTCGCGTGTAGTCAACGTCGCCAGCTATTGGGCAGGCGGACTGGATATCGACGACTTGGAATTCAAACGACGAAAATACAACAACGATCTGGCCTATCGCCAGTCCAAGCAGGCCAACCGAATGCTGACAGCGACCTTTGCACAGCGGTTGAAGCCCCATAGGGTTTCGGTCACAACTTGTCATCCGGGAGACGTGAACTCCACGCTCAGCAATAACCTGGGTTTCGGCGGACATGAGACCGCCGATCAGGGGGCGGATACCCCGGTCTGGCTGGCCACAGCCCCTAATGGAATGGAAAAAACAGGCAAGTATTTCGAACACCGACGTGAGACGAAATGTCGCTTCGCGCAAGACACTCAGACGGTCGAGGCGTTATACGAGGCCTGCGGGGCTTATACCGGGCCTTGACCTAAATCCTCCTCCACTCTCTTCAAGCAACTTGCTTGCATCTTCCCTGAAGGATCTCTAATCTTAGCCCGTTTTCTACAAACTTAGATTCGGAGCAAGTAATGGCCTCAAAAAAAGGGAGATCAAAATCATCGCCCAGGCGTTATTCATCGCAAGTCGTGGATGGCATCGAGCGTGCGCCCAGCCGCGCCATGCTGCGTGCGGTAGGTTTTAACAACGATGATTTCCAAAAACCTCAGATCGGCATTGCCTCCACCTGGAGTATGGTTACGCCCTGCAACATGCACATAGACAAGCTCGCTGATGAGGCCGCCGGCGGGGCGAATCAGGCGCGGGCCAAGGCCGTGGTCTTCAATACCATCTCTATCTCCGACGGTATCTCCATGGGCAGTGAGGGAATGAAATATTCCCTGGTCTCACGTGAGGTCATCGCCGATTCCATCGAGACCGTGGCCGGATGTGAAGGTTTTGACGGTCTGGTCGCCATCGGGGGTTGCGACAAGAACATGCCGGGTTGCATGATCGCCATCTCAAGGCTCAATCGACCTGCGGTATTCGTCTACGGGGGCACTATCCTGCCCGGGTGCCATGGGGACCAAAACATCGACATCGTTTCGGTATTCGAGGCGGTCGGCGCCCAGGCCAGGGGCCAGATAGACCTGGCAGAACTCAAGCAGGTCGAGACCAAGTCCATACCAGGACCGGGGGCTTGCGGAGGAATGTATACCGCCAACACCATGGCCTCGGCTATCGAGGCACTGGGTATGAGCCTGCCCGGAAGCTCCGCGCAAAATGCCATATCCGAGGAGAAGCGCCGGGACTGCCGGGAGGCCGGTAAGGCGGTGATGAGGCTGTTAGAACAGGACATCCGCCCCCGAGACATCATGATCCGCAAGGCCTTTCTGAACGCTATAGCCGTCATCACCGCCTTGGGTGGATCCACGAACGCGGTACTTCATCTGCTTGCTATGGCCCATGCCACGGAGGTAAAACTGAGCCTCGATGACTTTACCCGGATAGGTAAGAAGGTACCGGTGCTGGCCGATCTACGGCCTAGCGGTCGCTACATGATGTCGGAGCTGATCGAGATCGGCGGCATCAGGCCACTGATGAAAATGCTGCTGGACCGTGGTCTGTTGCATGGCGAATGTCTGACGGTCACCGGGAATACCCTGGCGGAGGACCTGGCCGATGTCGCACCCTACCCAGAGGATCAGGACATCATCCGTTCCCTAGACAATCCAATCAAAAAGGACAGTCACCTGGTCATTCTCTATGGCAATCTCGCCCCCACCGGCGCAGTGGCTAAAATATCGGGAAAAGAGGGTTTGAGCTTCACCGGCAAGGCCAAGGTATTTTCTTCGGAAGAGCAGGCATTGCAGCGCATCCTGGACGGTAGTATCAAGCAAGGCCATATCATCGTGATCCGTCACGAAGGCCCCAAAGGCGGACCGGGGATGCGGGAGATGCTGGCCCCAACCTCAGCGGTGATGGGCAAGGGACTCGGTAAAGAGGTCGCCTTGATCACCGATGGCCGATTTTCCGGCGGGAGCCATGGATTTGTAGTGGGTCATATCACACCGGAAGCTGCGGTGGGGGGACCCATCGCGATCATAAAAAATGGCGATAAAATCACAATCGATGCCGAAAGGCGCCAGATCAATCTCCACCTCAGCAAGGCCGAGATCAAAAAACGCCTGCGCGCATGGAAGCCACTCAAGCCCAGATATAAAAGAGGCGTTTTGGCCAAATATGCCTCCCAGGTGAATTCCGCCTCGGAGGGTGCGGTAACCGATGCGAATCTGTAGTTACCGAATCCTGCCTGTGATCTGAAACTAGTTCAGATGAGCGAAACCGATGCCAAGCTATTAGCCATCCAGAAAGACAGTCTGCGACGCCGCGGATATGCGGCCCGCAAGGCTCAGCAGGACAAGGATATGCTCAGTCGGAAAACGTGTAACACACTGATCAAGCTGCCGGAATACCAAGACTCAGACACGGTATTGTGGTACCTGGACCAACGCTCCGAATTGCGCACCCAACATGCTATTCCGGCAGCACTTGCCAGTAGTAAAAAGGTCACCATCCCCTACTGCGTCGGTAACGAGCTGCATCTATGGTGGCTGCACGGCCTGGATGAACTGGCATCCGGCAGCTATGGGATCCTCGAACCGCCGGCCCACCGGTGGAACGACCATGACCGTGCCGTGGATGTGAAACAACTGGACCTGGTCATCGTGCCCGGTGTTGGTTTTGACCGTCAAGGCCATCGCTTAGGTAACGGCCAGGGTTACTATGACAGATTGCTGAGCAAGGCTGGTCCCAATACCCTATTTATTGCCCTTTGCTACGAATCTCAAATCTTCAATGAAATCCCAGCAACCCCCACCGATGTAAATATGCACATGATCATTACCGAAAAACAGATCTACACCCATGACGGAGGGATTTGTAAAAAGGTGTTACATATCCCATAGTTGCCCCATATACATGGCGAAAATATCAGTAATAAGCTAGGATTATTAGTAGGTTCTCTACTGATAATAGTAGGCCCTCTACTGATAATTTCAGCTCACGACAACACATAGAACCATGGGAAGATTAACCTGCCTGCTCAAAACATTCTCTTTAACCCTGACAGTCCTACTGCTGTTGCTGGGGTTTGTTGCAATCTATTACGAACAGCACATCCTGCTTCACATTACCGCATTATTTCTCGCGGTTAGCGCTGTTCTGCCTATCTACGACAATCACCGGGTGTGCCGGAAGTCACGCAACGCTTGATCTAGGAGCTAGCATATTCCACGTAGAGAGATCATTTCGATATTTGTTCAGCCATTTCAGCGTCAACCCACATAGAATGGGTCTCAAACAAAAACCCTTCTGACGTTATTCTAATTCCCAGGTATAGAAGATGTCCGCGGCACTGCTCCTTGGTGTCGTCGTCGCTTCAACATGTGTTTTACGAGACAAACGATAGCGTGAAGAAAATTCAGCTTCCCCGGTATCCAGATCAGTGCCTACCTCTACCGACAATTTGTCGTTGATCTGCCGACCAACCGCCAGCTTGCCTCCCCCTCCCCCGGCATCTCGGGCAGGTCTACCCGTCAGGAGGTAGGAAATGATGTCATTTTCACTCATCGCCGGAGTAGAGAAGGTCGTGAGTCGTGGTTTCTTGATTGGGCCAATGGCATTGATACCCGCGATAACCTCATCGATCTCGCGAGTGGCACGCAGATTGATACCAGGATTACCGGGAGGCCCACCGGCGAAGGAAATAATGCCCTGCTCGATGCGCAGGTCTTGCCCATAGGCACGAAAGGTCCCCTGATCGATGCGTATATCGCCAGCGACCGAAAGAGCCTCGTTCGGCTTTGCAGTGGTCTTCAGTTCCCCATCAAAATAGGCATCCAGACCAAAACCTACAAAATGAATCTCCTCCCCCAAGGTCAAAGTCATATCCATTTCCAATGGCATCGGCTGTGGTTCTTCCTCGATATCGGTTTCCTGAATAACCACCACATCGGAATGGACCGACCTGGCGCTAGGCGGCAAGGTTTTGAGGAAGATATCGGCCTTTGGCACCGTAACCTTTCCGGCCAGACGTAATGCCTGCGAAGTCTTCTCGATAATAAGATCCGGACTGATATAGACGCTGGCTTCCGGCAGGTTCACTGCAAGAAAATCGTCCCCATTGATCTTTAGCTTCGTTGGCCAACCTGATTGAGCATCTAATTTGCTGCTGCCCTTTAGTTTGATACTGCCCTGCGTCGATGCCAACAGCCCTTCGATCTCCAGGACCTCACCCTTGCCATGGATGTCGATCGAAGAATCGTTCAGTGCAACTCCAAACTCCGGCGCATTCAGGCGCGCGATATTGATTTTTCCCTTGCCATCCAGTCGTGGATGCCCCGCTGCCCCCTGAACATCGAAGTCCAGCAGAATACTTCCCTTTAGCTCGGCAAGTTGAGGGACCATCGTAGACACGAAATCGAGGCTAGGTCCATCGAGCATGATATGGGCCCCAATCGTCGTCTGCAACGGATCGTCCACGGCTAGAACGTTAGGAGAATCGAAATCGGCGGTGATGTTATTCCCTGCCAGTCCCAGCTTGACGTCCCCCTTAGCACCGTTTCCCTTGACATCGGCAAGCAGCTCTACGCCTTGGTGCGGAATACTCACCTCCCCGGCCTCGGGGTGCAGATAGACGATTCGCCCCGGTGTGATATCAACATCCACATGGGCCTGTAATTTTTGTCCCATGTCCATATTACCTTTCGCCGTGACCTCACCATCGATGTTCCGAATATCCTCCGGCAACCACGGTTCGAGCCAGCCTAGCGGAAATGCCGCAATCTCAAATGTGCCGATAGACCGCTGACGCTGCTCATCGACTTTACTCCATTTGCCTTGAGCACAAAGGCGCGCATTTTCTCGCTTGATGCATAACGGGGCAGCCGACGCCTTGGCGGCGCTGGCTGTCAATTCGGTCGGGCGTTCTAAGCCCCAATCCCCAAACTCGCCGGATTGGAGCGAAAGATCCTGCAGCTGACCCTTCCAGAGTTCCCCCTTGACCCCTCCCTGCAGGGCGAGCTTGAGCCGGCCCAGTTGGTGAGAAACGTCCGTTTCCAGCTTGTGGACATCAAGTTTGCCGCTAGCGTTGACCGAAAATTGATTGATATGTTGATCTGCAGCCTTCAATCCCTGTCCGGTTACGCTGATGTTTGATTCCCTCTGGTAGGAGAGATCAACATCCAGGTCAGCCACTAACTGATCCAGAACCAGTTGATCTACGCGCAACGAATCCGCTTTGAGTTGGGCGCTGATACGGGGTTGAGTCTTTGGTCCCTGCACCATGCCCTGCCCGACCAGGCGCCCCGTAGCCTGCGGGATCAGGTCGGAGGCCTCAGGAACATCGATCGCCCAACTCAATCTGGATTTTTCTCCAAGCTTGCCATCGGCCCGAATCTGAGAATTTCCGGAGCCGATGACGAACCCGTCGACATCAATCACATCAGGATTGACATTGACCACTGCCTTACCCTGTATCGGTAGTCTCCGCAGCTCGCCGGTCAGGGCCTTGAGCACCACATTGGCGATTGGACCGGCCTCGGTCAGCTTGCCACTGATTGTCGAATCCATATCGATCACCCCCGGCCAATCGGAATATTGGATACCGGGATTAATATGCTGCGCCGTGGTAGTGAGTTCATAGCTTACCGCGGGGACCCACGAGATTTCCCCAATGGTCTTGAGCACGCCATCCAGCGTCAGGCCAACGACTTCGAAGTGCTTGAGCCTTTCATCGTTCCCCGAGCCCTGGATCGTCCATTGCCCTTTGGGAATGTCCTTACCCGATAGGTCGGTGGCGACCTCAAACCGGTAATCGTCTCTGGCGCCCTTGGCGAAAAATTCGCCCTTATGGCTTCCGGCAATGGATTCACCGGCCAGCGGCCATTGAACATCCTGCCAGCCCCCCTTGAGGTCAAAACGGAAATCCTCAAGTGAGGCGTTTCCAGATATCGACACATGCATGGGCTGCGTCTGGTGGGCTGCTTGCAGTTTGTGGATGAGAATCGAAGATTGTTCAAAATCAGCCTCGATGGCAAATTCGGATTTCAAATCAAGCGTCGGGTCCGATGGGCCGGCGACCAGAAAATGCCCACCCAGCTGGGCACCTTTAAGGTCACCCTGGGTGTTGATCCGTCCTTTGATTTGGGCTGGAAACTCAGGGCTGATCAGGCGGCCGGGAACTTCCAACACGGTCAAGGTACCGTCCCAACCGAGATTTTCTAGAGGCTGAGTAAGCGTAGCGGCAAGCTCTAGCTGGGCATCCCCAGTAAATCGCTGGGTGATGCCAATTTGTTTTTTATCCCCTTCTATCGATCCCTGCAACTGTCCTTTGGGCAGCGACTCGTTAGCCAGTCTCAACAGGGTGTGGATCTTCAAGGGGTAGTCCCCGACCGGGACCAAGCTGCCATCGGCCTCGAATGCCAACCCCGGCATGGCAAGGTCAAGCTGCTGGATCTCCATGCCTTTCTCGTCCCATCGAGCTTGCAGCGCAATAGTTTCGATGCGCATCGGATCGATGTCCGGATCGCTCATCATCTCAATGCCGTTGATCTGAACCGAATCGATGATAATGGCCAGCGGAAGTTCCAGATCCGGTAACTCGATAGGATAGGCAGGTTTCTCCTGCTCCGTTGCGGGCGTCTCCTTGGCGAGACCCACCGTATCGATCGTCAATGCATCGACCTTCAACAAGGCCAGATGGAATTCGCGCTGCAGGAGTTTTGTCGGCTGCCAGTCAAGCACCAAATCGTCAATACGCATCCGCATCGTGGGCAGATTCAGTTGGATCTTCTGCAGATGCAAACGATCAAGGAGATGGCCTTCCAAGCCATCGACTACCAACAGATCCGGAGCAGCCCTATCCGACTGCTCGAGTGCCCAGCTCAGGCCGGTTTCGGTTCCCAGTAACAGCGTGATCGCGGTGATGAGCAACAGGCAAAGACCGATCACCGTGCCGAAAAACACATAGAATAGTTTTTTCATAGCACCGCTCCGAATCCGATATAGACCTGCACGTTCTCCAGCATTAACGACTCATCAACAGGTAAGGCGACATCGACCTTCAGACTTCCAAACGGGGCCAGCCAACGGAAACCGAGGCCGCTGCCAAGGCGTAATTTTTCAAATGTGTCCGAGAAGGCATTGCCCGCATCGACGAAGACGGCTGCCGCCCACTTATCCAGAAACCGATAGTCATACTCGACGCTGCCGGTGACAAGGTGCTTACCCCCAACCACGTTGCCGGCAGGATCTTTGGGGCCCAAGTCCTTGTAGCCGAAGCCGCGTACACTGCTCGCACCACCGGCAAAATAACGCAGTGAGACTGGATATAAGAGAAATTTCTCGACCCAGCTGGTACCCAACTCGGTACGAAGATTGAGTCGGCCCTTACTACCCAAGGGATAGAAATATTCCCCTCGCAAGAGCAATCGCAAGAAACCGGTATCGGACAAAAGCGCGGAAGTCGCGCCACGCAAATCCCCGAATAGATTATGCCCTCGTTGAGGGAACAGCGATTCTTCCATCTGTGAAAAACGCAGGGTACCCCCCACGATGGGCAACAGGTTGGTGGTTGTCTCTGGTTGGATACCGGCTCGGTAAGTCTCGTGAAAGAATTGGAGAAACAGCTTAGCCAGGTAGGTATCGTTTAGATTACGCCGCACGAAGGCCAATTCTCCTTCGGTTGTTTCTCGCTCCGTCGATGACGTCTCTTCATACTCGTATCTCGCCGAGGTGGCAAACCGGTCGGTAAGTGCATTGTACACCGGGATGAAATAAGAGCCCTTAAGCTCCCGCTGGGTAGTGCCGAATTTGAAAGTGACCTCCGAGTGATGGCCATACCGGTTCAGGCGGCGATTCGTCCACCGTCCCGAGACCCGCGGTCCCCGGTCGGTATCGAATCCTGCACCCATCGCGATACGATGCCGCTTGTTCGGCACCAAAGAAACGTCCAATGGAACATGATCATCCACAGCCTCCTCGAACTTGGGTTCGATCTTTACCGAAGACGTATACGCGGATGCCATGAGCCCCTGCTGAAACCGCAACAGATCCTCATTCAGAAAGGGCTTTCCCGACTCAATTGTGATGTAGTCCTCGACCAGATCTTCATCGAGAAAATCCTGCTGCACCCTGACCTCACCGAAGTAGTAACGAAGGCCGGCATCGATCGCCAATTCAATCTCGGCCTGGTTGTTTTCTCTATCGACCCTGACCTGCGCCTTCTCGGGCTTGACCTTCACATAACCATAGCCGGACGCCGCCTCGATGATCGCTGATCTGCCCTGTTCGTAGTGTTGGTGATCGAGAATGTCTCCCACTTTCAGAGGAAATGCCGATACCGCTTGTTTAAGAATAGGCTCTTCGGCACCGGGGCCGATCAAGCTCACATCGACCTTGAAGACCTTTACGGGCTGGCCCAGATTTACGTCGTAGACGGCAAACCACTCACCATCTTTCTCGGTCAATGAAACATCAATATCAGGATTATAATACCCGTAGGGCTCCAGTGCGGCGCGAATCTGATCAGGCGCCTTGGCATGAAGGCGCTTGAGCCAGGTAACAGTAAAATTCTCGTTATCCTTGCGTTTCTCAATATCAAGGTAGTTCAGTACATTATCTCGATATTCGCCTTCAATCCCTTTGATCTCGATATCGATCGCAGGACCGGCCAACACCACCGCCGGAATGTAGATAAGGAACAGGAGCAAGACACGAAACATGCTGAAACAAAGCCTTACCGGAGCGATTAAAAAACTTATGCGGCCAGCCTGTGACGATGCCTCATCGGAATGCCTAAATCGCCCCTTTCGGCATATTGAACCATCAACGCTCCCCATCATTAGCCTCCTTGACCGTGCTCAATGCCATTTTCGCTTGAATGGCTTTCCTGCATCTTTCCCTCTTCATCGTGATCCCTTTTTATTCTGTTAATCACATGATTTTATGCATTGTCTCAAATTTGACCTGAGAAATGCGTGAATTTATGTAACGATTAAATAGAATTTTGTTTTCACAAGGAATTTTCCTGAGGTATCGCGTAAGCCTTGTTGGGACCAATCTGTCCCTCCTAAGATACTCCCGGCACTTAAAGAGGTGGACGTACCCGCTGAATTCCTGAGTGCGGAGGAGCGTGACCCCTTCGAAAGCTGGGTAGAATGACCCGGTACGTGCTGGATACCAATACGGTAAGTTACCTCATCAAGGGACATCCGGTGATTGCCCGGCATGTGGTGACGGTGCCGATGCCGTCGGTGTGCATTTCGTCGATCACCGAGGGCGAACTACTGTTCGGGTTAGCCAAGCGACCGAGCACAATAAGACTGCATAATGCGGTACGGAAATTTTTGTTGTGTATTGATGTTTTATCCTGGGATAGCGTCGCGGCGCAGAATTACAGGGCGGCGCAAGCCGATATGGAGCGTCGAGGCAGAGTACTGGCACCGCTAGACCTGCTGATTGCTGCGCAGGCCCTGGCATCGAATCGGCGTCACCATCGAAACGAGCATCTGTTCCAAGGCCGTTTCAAGGGAATACTGGTGGATAAGGACGCCTACCTGCTTGATCTCAGCCGATATGTCGTCCTCAATCCGGTACGAGCAGGGTTGGTGCGCTCGCCGGAGAAGTGGCCCTGGAGCAGTTATCGAGCCATGATGGGGGAAGCGCTAGTTCCAAAGTGGCTAGCGGTGGACGGGCTGCTGAGCCAGTTCGGAAGCAAGCCCGTCGCCACAATCAGCACTTTATTCAGGACGGTGTGGCACCCGACCTCTGGGAGGGCCTGCACCAGCAGATTTATTTGGGCGACGAGACATTCGTAACACGGGTTGGCTAAATGGTGATGCTTTCCCTAAGCTAAGAGCTGGACTAGAGTTGCTTGCAGGCCTGAAAGTAAGTGGTTTTTTACGATATCTAAGTGAACAACCGCTCGATGGGAACGGGTTTTGCGATCGCAAAACCCTGAACATAGTCAACCCCTATCTTGCGCAGATACTCCAGGGTGGCTGAGTCCCTGGCATGTTCCGCGATGACCTGCTTGCCCATGAAATGCCCTATCTCGGTGATTGACTTCACCATGGCATAATCACTCGCGATAGTGCAAATATCCTGCACGAATGAGCCATCAATCTTCAGAAAATCAACGGGTAGTTTCTTGAGGTAATCATAGGATGAAAGGCCGGTTCCAAAATCATCTAGCGAAAAAAGGCAGCCGATTCCCCTCATCTCCAGGATGAAATCGACGGTGTTGGAGAGATTGTCGATACCGGCCGTCTCCGTAATCTCAAAACACACTTTCTCCAAGGGAACATCCGCTGCAATGAGCTGTTCCAATACATAGTCCATGAACTCGCCGTCACTGAGCGACACCCCGGACAGATTGATTGCCATGCCGCCGATCTCATCAAGCCGCTCGCGCTGCTCTGCCATCCATTGCAGTGTATGTCTGACGACCCACCGATCTATTTGAGTTATACGCTGATGCTCTTCTGCCGCGATGATCAACTCTTCCGCCGAAATCAGCTTACCCGCACCGTCTCGAACACGCAGTAAGACCTCGTAGTAGGACCTGCGAACCGCTTGGGAATCCAGTGGTTCTATCTTCTGGCAGACCAGAGTCAGATGATCCTCGTCAAGAAGTTCATCGATACGATAGATCTGATCCATAACGGCTCTCTGATGCGCTAGCGCGGTGTCGCCCAAATTAACGAAATTGATAAGGTTACTCCCCCGCATTTTTGCGCGCTTACACCCGGATTGAGCCGTGCGGATAAAATCCAGTATCTCGGTCGAACTCGAATCGACGATAACCAATCCAGCACTCACGGTAGCATTAATATTGATTCCATCCCAAACCAGTCGGAACTCGGCGGCCTTGCCAAGCAAGCGTTCGGCGATGGCTGTAGCATTCTCAGCCGTAGAGACATCCTCAAACAACGCCACAAACTCGTCACTCGCGAGCCGCCCGATACTACCGCGATCACCCAGGTCCGTCTTCAACGCCTGTGCGATGCCTTTGAGCAAGCCATCGCCTGCCTCGTAACCCCAGGTGTTGTTGATGACCTGAAACTTATCGATGTCGAGGTAGCATAGCGCATGAGACACTCGCTCCGAGTGAGCACGCTGCAGGGCATTCTTAAGGTGCCGCTCAAATTCCCGTCGATTCTGAGTACCGGTTAGCGCATCATGATGGGCATCGTGCGTGAACCCCGAGTGCAGATCATTCAAGATGGTCAGCTGAGCACGGTCAATGGGTTGTTCCTCGATGTTATCCATAATCGCGGCAGTGCCCTGGCCAAGCATTTTCGCGAGCCCGAGGAGGCTCAATTCCCGATCCTTGGTGCCCTGCTGGTTGACAAACACGTAGTAACTATGCGCAGGATTCACCCACGCCAGTCGCAGGTGCTGCACCGGTTCGCGATCATAGAACACTATACTTGCGCCTGGCTCGAGTCGAATCGCGTGTTTAGCCCAAACACGGGATTTGCCATCTAGCGCTTCGACCTCCTTTTTTTTGATGTGGATAAAACCCGAAGCTCGCTCCTGTTTCTCACACGCCTGCGTAAGCTGACGCACGTTCGTCGAGTAGGTGCGTTGCTGGGCCTGTACAAGGTCGTCGAGTTCCTGATTCGCTTTGGTGAAAACACTGGATGTGCCATCGAAGTCTTGTACGATCTCATCGACCAAGTGGTCGACCGCCATGTGTAAAGACCCATCGGGGTCTGGGTCACTCTGCGCGCTCGTCAAACCGAGCTGCGCTAACCTGTTAACGAACTGCCGGGCCACGTGTTCACGATTCTCGAATAGGGACTGGTCGATCAGCGCCAATTTCAGCATGGTTAGTTCGACTTTCTCAAGCCATTCGCGAGATTCTTGCGGCAACATCCGGTCCTGAGAAAGGGACTGAAATAGGGTATTGGCGATGTCTATGACCTGTACCCTATCAGTGCTCAGCTGTTTCGGCGATGTCGCACCATGTTGGTGTTTGAGGGCGTTTTGTACGAATGCCCTCAGATCCGGTATCCGCCCCGAACGACGTTCGATGGTGACATCCGATTGCTCCAGAGCTGTTATGGCGTTGACCAACTCACCGGCACTGTATTCGACCGAAGCCGGAGCAGCGCTTGCGGAAGTAACTGAAGTTAAAGGGGAATCATGCTGCACCACCGAACCACGTTGACCAACAACCCTCTGCGCATGCGGGTTCTGCTGTAGGGACTGCAACGACCCGATCATTTGATAAAGATTCCCCGGCGCTGTCTTGCCTCCCGAGAAGACGCGCTGGAGCGGCGGTGGTCCGGGTGCACGCGAAGGAGATGGCCGGTTGA
>JAAEPA010001004.1 GCA_024222475.1 Gammaproteobacteria bacterium
GCCCACAGTCTGACCTACGACTCAGGTCTGGACAAAGCGGTCCTGATTGGCGGCGTTGCTGACGATGGCGACACCTTGCTGGACGATACCTGGCACTATGATGATGCCAACGGTTGGCAGCAAGCCATCCCGAACACAACCTTGCCCCCACGGGCCTATCATCAGGCGGTGCATACCCCCGCCGGCATTGTCCTATTCTCGAATGGGGAGGGGTGGAGCTATGAGTAGGCAAGACGGCAAAGCCATAATTGGCACTCAGGAAATCTTCGGTAAATCTGATCTAACGCATAGACAAAAGACCCGGCCAGCAGCCTCAAGCCCGGTTCTTGGGAGGAATTTTATGACTCAGCCACACCAAGTTAAGCAAGCTGCAAACAACAGGGAGCTAAAACTGACCCTTCTCCTAAAATCATCATTCGTTATCTTGATGGGATTATGGCTGACCTCGATCATCTTGTTCAATACCCCCCTTGCCTATGCGGACCAAAATGGTCATCACCAAATCCGGACTTCAGGAACACGACTGGCGATTGGACAAGCTGAAGCTTCATATATTCCGCTGGCCCAACAAACTTCTGTCTTTACCCTGCCTTTTGTCATCAGTAGTACAAGCGTTTTGACCGATTATCAAATTTCAGTGATGGTTGACACTGCCACACCTATCTCACAAGGCAATATGCGCCCCGACTGTGGTGATATTCGCCTTTACGACACCGATCAGATTACCGCATTGAACTACTGGTTAGACGAGGCCGATTGTGACAAGGCCTCAACCGAGATTTGGGTCAAGGTACCCGCCATTCCGGCCGCTTCAGCCAAAACCATTTATTTAACGCATGGCAACAGCAGCCTGACCTCGACCAGCGATGGCGAGGCTGTTTTTGAGTTTTTTGACGATTTTTCTACAGATAAATGGAC
>JAAEPA010001005.1 GCA_024222475.1 Gammaproteobacteria bacterium
ATGCCCTTGACCGTGACAAAGCGCATGTTCGGGCGTCCCACGGCTTCACAAATCCCTTCTGCATCGTTGTAGTCGTTCTTGTTGCCCTTGATATACGGCTTCACGAATCGGGGGCTGATCAGCCTCACCTCATGGCCCAGCTTGGCGATCTCGCGGGCCCAATAGTGACTCCCGCCGCAGGCCTCCATACCCACTAGACACACCGGTAGATTCGCAAAATACTCAAGCACTTGCTGGCGGCGCAGCTGCTTCTTCAGCGCCGTCGAGCCGGATTCTCCTACCCCGGACAGATGAAATGTATTCTTGCCCAAATCCATTCCCATTCGTACTACTTTTTTGCTAGTCTTCATGTCGGATCCTCTCTCTTCCTTTAGATGGATGGTTTCCTTTACCATCGTGGCTCTTTAGAAGCCGGTTGGGAAGGGGGATGGGTCCATTTCATTACTCAAGCAGCAAGGCTGCTATTCAGTAATCTGTTAGTAACCCCACCGATTGATGTGCAGCAGTTATGCCGCGGCCTTGCTCAGCCTTTCGAAGACCAACTCACCATCATGCACATCGACCCGGATGACATCATCGGGGCCGAACCTCCCGGCCAAGATCGCCTGGGCCAGCGGGTTTTCAAGCTGCTGTTGGATGGCGCGCTTCAGCGGCCTGGCCCCATAGACGGGATCGAACCCAGCCTCACCCAGCCTGTCCAGAGCAGTCTCGGAAACCTGCAGATCCATATCGCGTTCCCCCAGCCGCGCGCTCAAGTACCTGAGCTGGATCTCAGTAATAGCACGAATCTGCGCCCTGCCCAGGGTATGGAACACCACGATCTCATCGACCCGGTTGATGAACTCGGGGCGAAATTGCTGGGTGACAATCTCCATCACGGCCTTTTTCATTTGCGCGTAATGTTCTTCACCCGCCATCTCCTGGATCACCTGGCTGCCCAAGTTTGAGGTCATCACGATCACGGTGTTGCGAAAATCCACGGTACGACCATGACCATCGGTAAGACGCCCGTCGTCGAGCACCTGCAACAGGACATTGAAGACATCCGGATGGGCCTTTTCCACCTCGTCGAGCAGGATCACCGAATAGGGCTTGCGGCGCACCGCCTCGGTGAGATAACCACCCTCCTCATAGCCCACATAACCGGGAGGGGCACCAATCAGCCGGGCCACTGAGTGTTTTTCCATGAATTCAGACATATCGATGCGCACCATGGCCCCTTCGGAATCGAATAAAAACTCCGCCAAGGTCTTGGTCAGCTCGGTCTTACCCACGCCCGTGGGTCCCAAGAACAGGAACGAACCGTTGGGTCGATTGGGATCGGCTAAGCCGGCTCGAGAGCGGCGGATGGCATCAGAGACCGCGGTGACCGCCTCTGTCTGCCCGACCACCCGGCGCTGCAGGACCTGTTCCATGCGCAACAGCTTCTCCTTCTCCCCTTCCAGCATCTTGGATACTGGGATGCCCGTCCAACGTGAGACGACCTCGGCGATCTCTTCGTCGGTGACCTTGGTACGCACCAGGGTAGTCTCGCGCTGTTCGGCATCGCTGGCCTGCTGCAGACGCCGCTCGAGTTCGGGGATACGACCGTATTGCAGTTCCGACATGCGCGCCAGATCCCCCGCACGGCGGGCAGTCTCCAGCTCGATACGAGCGCGCTCGATTTCTTCCTTGATATGGGTGGCACCCTGCATAGCGGATTTCTCGGCCTTCCACACCCCCTCCAGATCGCTATATTCGCGTTCCAACCTGCTGATCTCTTCATTGAGATGGTCGAGCCGTTTACGCGAGGCCTCATCGGTATCCTTTTTCATGGCCTCACGCTCGATCTTGAGCTGGATGATACGCCGATCGAGTTTGTCCATCACTTCGGGCTTGGAATCGATTTCCATACGGATACGCGAGGCGGCCTCGTCCACCAGGTCGATGGCCTTGTCCGGTAATTGCCGATCGGTAATATATCGATTCGACAAGGTAGCGGCAGCGACGATGGCCGGATCGGTAATATCCACTCCGTGGTGGACCTCATAACGCTCCTTGAGACCACGCAGGATGGCGATCGTGTCCTCTACATTGGGCTCGTCCACCAGCACCTTCTGGAAACGGCGTTCCAGGGCGGCATCCTTCTCGATGTATTTTCGATACTCGTCCAGGGTAGTGGCCCCAATGCAATGCAATTCACCGCGCGACAGGGCGGGTTTGAGCATGTTCCCGGCGTCCATGGCGCCCTCGGCCTTACCGGCCCCGACCATGGTGTGGATCTCATCGATGAACAGGATGATTTGACCTTCCTGCTTGGCGAGGTCGTTGAGCACTGCCTTGAGCCGTTCCTCGAACTCGCCACGAAATTTGGCCCCGGCGATCAATGCCCCCATATCCAAGGACAGCAGGCGTTTGTTCTTGACCCCTTCCGGTACCTCTCCGTTGACGATACGTTGTGCCAGACCCTCGACGATGGCCGTCTTGCCCACCCCGGGTTCGCCCATCAGTACCGGGTTGTTCTTGGTCCGCCGCTGCAGCACCTGGATCGCCCGGCGGATTTCGTCATCCCGCCCGATCACGGGATCGAGCTTGCCCTGCTCGGCCATTATGGTCAGGTCGGTGGTATATTTTTCCAGGGCCTGACGCTGATCCTCAGCATTGGGGTCGTCTACATTCTGTCCACCGCGCATTGCCTCGATAGCCTGCTCCAGGGCCCCCCTGCTCGCTCCAGCCTTGGTTAAGATGTCACCTAGCGAGCCCCGATCTTCGAGCGCGGCCAGCACGAACAGTTCGGAAGAGATGAACTGGTCTTTACGCTGCTGGGCCAGTTTGTCGGTAATGTTTAACAAGCGACCGAGCTCATTGGAAATATGCACTTCTCCCGGAGTCCCCTGCACCTGGGGCAGACGGTCCAGCGCCTCGCCCAGTTGAGAACGCAATATATGCACGTTGATGTCGGACTGGCTGAGCAGATGACGCACCGTGCCGCCTTGCTGATCCAGCAGGGCGATCATCAAGTGCACCGGTTCGATGAACTGATGATCACGACCCACCGCCAGGGATTGAGCATCCTGCAGCGCCAGCTGAAACTTGCTGGTAAGTTTATCCATTCGCATGAGAGTGTCTCCACGTAATCTTTAATTAATTAAAAGATGTGGGTGAATCGAGATGATTCAAGTTATAGATTGGAGATTTCAAATACGAGTCAATCCTGGAATATTTGCTCGGATTGAGCAGAATGGATAAGGTTGTTCTGAAATAACAGCGGATCATCAATCGCCATGAACCCACTCCTGCACCACCAGCAAACGCTTCGGAATTGTACTCTGTGCCCCTCCATGATCGGTCCAGTGATCACTGGAACCCCGGTGCTCTCACCCGTGTACCTCATCGGTCAGGCCCCCGGGGCCAGAGAGGGAGACATCGGCCGACCCTTTGGCTGGACGGCGGGAAAAACCCTGTTCGGCTGGTTCAGCCGCATCGGCCTGGACGAGGAGCGTTTTCGCCGCAGGGTCTATATAGCCGCGGTTTGCCGTTGCTTTCCAGGGAAAAAACCCAAGGGCGGGGACCGGGTACCCAATGGAAAAGAGATCGATAACTGCGCGCCGTGGCTGCATGCCGAGGTGAAATTGCTCAAGCCACAGCTGATCATCCCGGTCGGTAAGCTGGCCATCCAGCAGTGCCTGCCGGTAACAAGACTGGTCGAGGTAATAGGCAGCGCTCATCGAATCAGCTTGGCTGGGATCGCCACCGATGCCGTGCCCTTACCCCATCCCTCCGGGGCCTCCACCTGGCATCGCACAGAACCGGGTAAGACGCTTCTGGAGCGAGCGCTTACGCTTATCCATGACCATCCGGCGTGGAATGAGATTTGTAAAGCAGCGCCCTGAAGCGTGGTTCATCTATTTATTCCATCCAAATCAGGCTAGCCATGCGGCCGGTGGTGCGATCACGACGATAGGAATAAAACCGCTGCGCATCGGTGTAGGTGCATAGGCCACCGCCAAAGATATTCTCCACCCCCATAGCACGCAGATCATTGCTCGCGAGTTGATAGATATCGGCCAGCCAGCGACCGCGAGGCGAGGGAGCGAAAGCTGAGATATTGGACTGTTGTCTTTTCAAAAAAACGGACCTAACCTCTTCTCCAACCTCGAATCTCTCAGGACCTATAGCCGGTCCCAGCCAGACATAAAGTTGTTCCGGCGCAAGGCCGAAAACCTCAACTACGGCCCCCAATACCCCGGCCGCCAGCCCCCGCCAGCCGGCATGGGCTACCGCCACTCGGCTCCCCTCCCGATCACAAAAAAACACCGGCAAACAATCCGCGGTGGTGACTGAACAAACGATACCCGAAATGTCAGCATACGAGGCATCGGCCGCTACCCCGGCGCTCACTTCGGCGGCATTGACGACCCTGTTCCCATGGACCTGCTGCAACCAGAGGGGATCCTGAGGCAATGTCAGCCAATCGGCCAATATCGTACGATTGGCGCTAACCGTGGCGGGATCGTCACCCACGCTATCACTGAGATTCAAACTCGCATAGGCATCGCAGCTCTCGCCCCCTATCCGGGTGGTGACCACGGCGCTTACATTTCTTGGTACGGGCCAATCAGGTGAAATCCAACTCATCGACATGAGGACACTCATTGTTGGCGGGCTACCGTATCGTTGCCCAACATTTCAATCAGCTCACGCATATCTTGCTGTACCGGGGCCTGCCATTGTACGTCCTGGTCGCTATGAGGATGATTAAGAACCAGCTTTTCCGCATGCAGGGCTTGGCGTTTAAAACCATGCAGAGTATCGATCAGCACTGGGGAAAGACCCGGTGGGGCCTTAAAACGGCCGCCATACACCGGATCGCCCACCACCGGATGATGGATATGCAACAGATGGACTCGAATCTGATGGGTACGGCCGGTCTCCAGAAAAACTCTAAGCAAAGTATGGTGGGAAAAGCGTTGCGCAACTCGATAATGAGTCACCGCGGGCTTGCCTGCCCCTTCGAGCACCGCCATGCGTTTGCGATGTACGGGATGACGACCGACATTGGCGTTTATTGTTCCCCCGGAGATGACCCGCCCCTGGACCAGGGCCAGGTATTGGCGCTTGATGAGACGGGCTTGCAACTGGTCCACCAGCTGTTTGTGGGCCTTGAGGGTACGCGCCACCACCATCAGGCCGCTGGTTTCCTTGTCCAAGCGATGCACGATTCCCGCGCGTGGCAACGCCTTCAATTCCGGGGCATGATGTAGTAACGCATTCAGCAGCGTTCCCTGCCAATTACCCGGTGCGGGATGAACCACCAGACCGGAGGGCTTATTGATGACCAACAAGTGCGGGTCTTCATAGATCAACTCCAAAGGCAGAGCCTCGGCCTGGTAGATATCGATGACATCCGCATGTGGAGTGATCTCCACATTTTCGCCTCCATGCACCTGATCTCGTGGCCGTGGCACCGAGCCGTTCATTTTCACATCCCCTTTTTTTATCCACCGCTGAATCCGACTTCGCGAGTAATCGGGAAACAGCCCGGCTAGGGCTTGATCTAACCGCATACCGGCACATTCTACCGGAATGGTGGTATTCATAGCTTGTATTTCAGTATTGGACATGGGCTAAGAGCTTGTGAATAAATTTCCCCACGGCTGCGGGCGCCCCTGATCGTGCCTGGCCACGTTGCGGGTCCCCCAATATCTGGTCATGTAGAACTCGCCACACTCCCAGATATTGGGACTCCCGCGCCTTGCCAGACACGCCCAGGAACACCCTCGCTTCGTGCGGAGATTTATTCACAAGCTCTAATGTCTGCCATCCTCCAGCCAGCAGAGATTCCCTCAATAACATGGAAATTTCATAAAAAACCCCCATAATACCCTCTATCAATCTCATCGGTCGATCAGCTATGACTAAGCTTAAAAACACTGTTATTTTACTGTTGTTGATACCCCTAATGGCCTGCTCCGGAATCGGGGGCGATCACGACCCCACCAAGGGCTGGTCCGCCGCCAAGCTGTACGCCGAAGCCAAAGAGGCCCAGGAAAACGAGAACTTCGAAAGGGCCATAGAGCTTTTTGAAACTCTTGAGGCACGCTACCCCTTCGGCCGTTACGCGCAACAGGCCCAGTTGGACTCTGCCTATGCCTATTACAAGTTTAGCGAACCCGACTCAGCCATCGCCAATGCCGACCGCTTTATCAAATTACATCCCAAGAGTCCGCACGTGGATTATGCCTATTATCTCAAAGGCTTGGCCAACTTCAGTCGGGGCGATAGCTTTCTCAGCAAGATCAGTAACCGAAACCCTGCCGAGCGAGATCCCACTCCCCTGAAACGCGCCTTTGATGATTTCAGTATACTCATCAAGAACTACCCCGACAGCCGCTATGTCGATGACGCCCGTCAGAGGATGGTGTTTTTACGTAATGAGTTGGCGGAATATGAAATGAAAATTGCCGACTTCTACATCCGCCGCAAGGCCTATATCGCCGCCGCTAACCGAGCCAAACATGTGTTGGAGTATTACCAAGGGGCGACCTCCGTACCTCTGGCCTTGAAAACCATGATCCAGTCCTACCGAAAGCTGGGACTGGATGATTTAGCCAACGATGCCCACCGGATCCTGAAGCAAAACTATCCTGAGCAGGCTGAGGACCTTTCGGTTTAGAGCATTGGAGCACACCCTACTTCAGAATTCATAACTGTACTATAGCTATAGCATCTTGCCGTAACCCGTAGTGATGGGGTACCGGCGGTCCTTACCAAAGGCTCGTTGGGTGATTCTCACCCCCGGCGGAGCTTGGCGGCGTTTGTATTCATTACGCAGCACCATAGTTGCCACCCGGCTGACCGTTGCCTCATCAAACCCCTGAGCAACGATTTGCCCAATGCTATAGTCCTGTTCAACAAACATCTCCAGTATGGGATCCAGTACATCGTAGGGTGGCAGGCTATCTTGGTCTTTCTGATCTGGGGCCAATTCAGCGGAGGGGGGCCGATCGATCACCCGCTGCGGAATCACCAACCCGCGACTGTTTCTATATTCAGCCAGTCGATAGACCCGCGTCTTGGCGAGGTCCTTTAGTGGCGCAAATCCACCGGCCATATCGCCATAGAGAGTGGCATACCCCACCGCCATTTCACTTTTGTTCCCAGTAGTGAGCACCATGCGCCCCTGTTTATTGGACAGCGCCATCAGCAGTATGCCCCTGATTCGCGCCTGGATGTTCTCTTCCGTAGTATCTTGGGGCAGACCCGCGAAGGGTTCGGCTAGGGTGGCCAAGATCGTTTCAAAGGCTGACTCGATGGACAACTCCTGATAGGGCACCCCCAGCGTCTCGGCCTGCGCACGCGCATCCTCCAGACTCATCTGTGCCGTGTATCGCGATGGCATCATCACCGCTTCCACACTCCGCGCACCTAGAGCATCCACCGCGATGGCCAAGGTTAAGGCCGAATCTATGCCCCCTGAGAGACCGATTACCGCCCCCTTGAAACCGTTTTTGATGACATAATCCCGCACTCCCAGCACCAGTGCCTCGTAGGTGCTGTGGTCTTCCTCCAGCGGCGGATTGATTTCACTTCCCCAGACAATATCCCGATCCTGGAAGGAATAGCGAACTCGATAGAGCCCTTCCCGGAATGCAGGGGCCCGCAGCATGAGTTCACCGTCTCGGTTTACCGCCATGGATTCACCGTCGAATACCAATTCATCCTGGCCACCGACCTGATTGACATAGACAATGGGAAGATGAGTCTCGTTGGTACGAGCATCAAGGATGGAGCGACGCTGGCGGTACTTACCCAAATGGTAGGGTGAGGCATTGATATTGATCAATAAATGAGCGCCGGCATCTGCGGCCTTTTCGGCCGGCTCAGGTTGCCAGATGTCCTCGCACACGGTGATACCCACAGGAAGACCCTTGACATCGATGATGCAAGCGGAATTACCGGGATCGAAATAGCGCTTTTCATCAAATACCTGATAGTTCGGTAAGATTTGTTTATGGTAACAGGCGTATACCTCACCCTCACGAAGTAGGCAGGCCGTATTGCGTAAACGGGCCCCCTCTCGGCTTGGCAACCCTACAATCATGTCGATACCTTTAACGGCATCCGCCATCCCCGTCAGGGCCGCATCAACCCGGCGGAACAGCCCGGACCGTAACAATAGATCCTCAGGAGGATAGGCCGTGAGACTCAGTTCCGGGAATACGATCAGATCAGCCTTTAACTGATCACGTGCCTTGAGGGCATAGCCGACCATCAACTCGGCATTACCTTCGATATCACCCACCAGAAGATTTAGCTGGGCCAGTACGATATTGATTTCTCGTTGCATTACAAACCTCAACCATATTGGGTCAAGCTAGGAGCCTGTCGGACTTAGGGCTGATCTACTGCGGAAAAACCGGATTTGGACAGATTCCCCGATCCTTTTCGTTAAATAGCTCCGGCTATTCGCCTCAAAGAATCGACAAATCTGTCTCAAACCGTCTTTCCCTCGCTACGATCACCTAAGTCCGACAGGCTCCTGGAAAAATGTTTTGTGAATTTCAGTAGGAATTATATGAGCAAGATATCAGATCGGTTAGCGTTGATACTAGTACACGCATTTGACTATACTGTAATTGAGTTTCAGCATTAAAGTACGCCTCTATCGAGCTTAAAAAACATCGCGTTACCAAAAATCATATAAACCAACTCACCTTCATGTCACGCCTGCTCCTAATTTTAGTCCTGATTATACTGGCAGCCCTTATCTACCGCAGGATTCTCCAGTATAAAAAACAGACCACGACGAGCAGCAAGCGCATCGTTGCTAAAAACATGGTCCGCTGCAATTATTGTGGTGTCCATGTTCCTGAAGACGAAGTGATAAATGACAATAACCATAACTACAGCTCAGAAGAACACAAGCAGCTCGAGCAAAACAAGCAATAGACCAGGTCTCCGAAAATGACTGATAAATCCGAAAAGAGACAGGGGCTAGGAGGTTGTCCGAGAATGGCGACCGTAGCGAGGGCAAGGCTGGCTGAGCCGGATATTCTATTCATTTGAGGCGAATATTGGCTATATTTAACGAAAACGAACGGGAAACCCGGCCAGCCAGACTGATCCGCAGTAGGTTAGCCCATTCTTGGACAGCCTCCTAGGCCTTCATGTCGATCCCACATAGCCGCAGAGCATTAATACCGCAGTGGAAACCATTGCGGTTATTCAACCTGTATCGGATCATCATCGGCCTGCTACTGCTGGCATTTGGCATTCTCAAAGAATCCACCTTCAGTGGTCAATACATTCCTCCTCAGTTCACCTGGCTGGCGAGCGTCTATCTGGTCTATGCCTTATTCTGGATCTTGCCCAATTACTTCCGTCGGCCTTCTTATCATATGCAGGTCTATATCCAGACCATCGTGGATATCTTGTTCATTACCCTGGCCATGCATCTCAGCGGTGGGATGGCCAGTGGTCTGGGAATGCTGATGATCGCCCAAATCGCCGGGGCCAGTTTATTGATACCAGGATACACGGCGATATTATTTGCGATCATCGCCGCTTCGGCCTTGTTTTTAGAGCAAATCTACACTGGCCTCTATCATCCTTACGGATCTACCGCCTACGGCCAGACCGGTTTGCTGGGATTGTCGCTAGTCGTGACCGCCATGCTCGCCATGTATCTCGCTCGACGTGCCGAATTCAGCGAAGAGTTGGCGGAACGGCGCGGCATTGACTTGGAGAATCTCGCAAAGCTCAATGAGTATATCGTAAATAGAATGTCCTCGGGCATCATCGTGGTAGACGACGATGCCCGAATTCGCCTCATTAACCAGGCGGCTCGCGACTTGTTGGGACAACCGGGGGCAAGCAGCCAAAAGCCTCTGAAAGCGGCCTCTGATCCCTTATATCGTCTGTTTTCCCAATGGAAGCAGAAACAATCGGATAAACGCTCGGCGCAGTTGGTGGACCAAAGCAGTTTGACCGGATTACAGGTACGAATTACTCATATCGGTTTACGCAAGGAAGACCGAGGCACCGTAGTTTTTCTTGAAGATACCGCCGATATCAATCGCCAGATCCAAGCCACCAAACTTGCCTCGCTGGGCAGATTGACTGCCAGTATCGCTCACGAGATTCGCAATCCACTGGGAGCCATCAGTCATGCGGTGCAGCTATTGGGAGAATCACCAAACCTGGATGAAGCCGATCAACGTATGGTACACATCATTCACGACCATTCTCGCCGAATGAACAAGATCATCCAAAATATTCTCCAGCTTTCCCGCAAGGAACAGCCCAAACAGGAGAATATTTCTCTACGACCGTGGTTGGAAAACTTCATCATCGAGTTTGGCTGCACTCAAAACAGGGAAGATGGCTGGGCGTCAATCACTCTCAACCCGGAGGATATTCAGGCCTATATTGATCAGAATCATCTTCATCAGGTCATGTGGAACCTGTTTCAAAACGTTATAAAGTACGGCACTCAAGAAGGTGAGGCCTTTCGAGTTGTCCTGCAGGGCGGAATATCGCGGGACTCCAGCGCCCCGTTTTTGGATGTGATCGATAACGGTCCAGGAATAG
>JAAEPA010001006.1 GCA_024222475.1 Gammaproteobacteria bacterium
CGCATGGCGCTCACCTACAACAAGAGGATGGGCACCAAGGGTCACCTTTGGGGCGCCCGCTTCAAGAACATCGTGGTAGAGCCGGGGGAGAACCTGCTTCGTGTCATCGCCTACATCGATGCAAACGCCCAGAGAGCCGGGATCGTCGATGATCCCAGCGATTTCCCTTACTGCTCGGTAGGCCGCACCAAAGACCAGCTCGAGCAGGGCGAGCAGGCCGGGGCGCCGGACATCCCGCTGTTCAACCGGCTCGCCGAGGAGATCCGGGCAAAGACTTACATAGATTTGATGCGCTTTGTAGTCTGCGAAAATGCCGGAACGGGCAGCCCCAAAACCGCTTTGCCCATCCAATTCACGAGCCTGGGCATGGAAATCGATTTCGACGGTTTGTACGAGGCCCTGGCCGGCAGAGAGCCCGGCGACTGGTCCAAGCTCACTTACGGCTCAGCGGCATTCACCCGCAAGACCCTAGCAGAAGCGGGCTGGTTGCCGGAGGCGACCGAACCCGAGGCAAAAGCCCGAACCGGGCCCGCCCCAAAAGCCGCCTGAACAAGGCAAAAAAATCAAAAATCCAGCCTCAATACGGGACCCGTCTGTCTATTCGAGCCCTAATCGGGTCGAATTATCGCCGGATTCACCATCTTCGGTCCAACCTGCGTCAAAAACCGGCCAAAATGTTGATCCATGTCGCAGAGACTGGATCACGCTGCCGGTCAGAGGGTCACTGCTAGACAGAAGATAAGTGAATCCAGGCTCTTACACGTAACAGGTCCCTTCTTTTGCCGAGGAGATCCGGGCAAAGACCTACATAGATTTGATGCGTTACGTAGTCTGCGAAAATGCCGAAACGGGCAACTCCAAAACCGCCTTGCCCATCCAATTTACCAGCCTGGGCATGGCAATCGATTTCGAAGGTTTATACGAGGCCCTGGCCGGCAGGGAGCCCGGCGACTGGTCCAAGC
>JAAEPA010001007.1 GCA_024222475.1 Gammaproteobacteria bacterium
AGTAATGTATTCAGCCTCTGATTGTATCCACGCCGAATATCCGTTTGATTATCAAATACAGTGGCCGCAGCAAGTGTCTCTTCAATAGCGGCATCAAGCACTTCCAACAACAGCTCCCGATCACGCACAGTGAGCTGTGGCTCCTCATCAGTGAGCTGAAATTCTATGATTCTGGGCATCGTGTCTCTCCATCGAGTTAAATCGTGTACATTATTATCGGTTGAGCAAGTCGAAACTTAACCTATTGATTTTCACCCTATTCACCTTTCCCCGATGGCTAACCCAAAACCCCTAAAAAGCCCTAAAAAGCCCCATAACAAAACAATATAAGGGATACCTAGGGGTTGGCGGTTAAAGTGCATAGAAGCTATACAATCTGTTACATGTTTTTATTTACCACCCGACAAACATCATCATAGGTCCGACCCTCACCAGTACCTATGGGCAAAGTGAACGAGTTGCCTCTTGAAAGAGGGCAGATGAGGCTTGGATTGATTAGTCCTTTAGTCCAGAACTTTGGTATGAAGACAGAACCAGGATCATTGAAAACCCGAAGAAAACCCTAATGCCATTCGGCATAAAACCCCTGCCTTAACCCTACAGCCTCCTAGCTCTCTTTAATGATACCGGTCTCAGTTACACTGTTGCGCCACGGGACTGACAAACGCACCGGTAGTTCAGCTGGAAGGAAGCATAAAAAACCATGATCAGAAATATGACTTAAACCCTGAAAACAATCATTCTCATAGAACACAAGCCATTGATTCATTAGCTGAATTTGAGACCGAGCACAGGGGTTGCACAAGGAGGTGCCGTTAATAAAAATAAGGAAAAAATCATTAGATTGATTTCCGAGCCAACAAATATCACTATACGGGTTAGGAGCTTGAATTATGTGAGTACGACCACTTGCAAGATCAACGCAACATGGGGACTAGGATCATGCACATAGTGATATCCGGCGGCACAGGCCTCATCGGCCAAGCCCTGACTAGCGATCTCCTTAAGGATGGCCATAAGGTCACCATCCTGACCCGTAACGCCCATCGAAGCCCTCCTTTGAGAGGTAGCGAGCTACAACAATGGGATGGCCGAAGCCCCGACGGTTGGGGTCATCTCATCGATACTGTCGATGCATTGGTTAATCTAGCTGGAGAAAACCTCGCGGGTGATGGGGTACTGCCTCAGCGCTGGAGCAACGAGCAAAAGCAGCGAATCCTCAGCAGCCGTTTACATGCCGGAACCGCCCTCAGTCAGGCTATCATGGCAGCTGACCGGCTACCCAGAGTACTCATACAGGCATCAGGCATTGGTTATTATGGGCCTTTAGCTGACGAAGTCGTGAGCGAGGACAGCCTGCCGGGACATGACTTTCTGGCCCGACTCGCCGTTGAATGGGAGACCAGCACCTCCGATATCGAACAACGTGGCGTGCGCCGGGCCGTCATCCGTACCGGTGCGGTGTTGAGTGCTCAAGGCGGCGCCCTACCAAGACTAATCATGCCTTACCGGTTTTTGGTAGGCGGCCCTCTAGGTAGTGGACGTCAATATCTCTCCTGGATTCACATTGCCGACGAAATCGGGGCCATTCGTTTTCTTATCGATAACGAAAACGCGAAAGGGGCCTTCAATCTCGTTGCCCCCAACCCCGTCTCAAATGCGATATTCGGTAAGATCGTAGGGCAGGTGCTTCATCGCCCCTCATTCTTCACCACTCCGAATTGGATCATGAAAATGTTTTTGGGTGAGGTCTCCACATTGGTCCTTGATGGCCAACGCGCATATCCAAGACGTCTTCAGGAGCTAGGCTATGCCTTTAAATTCCCGGAACCTGAAGCCGCTTTACATGATCTGTTGAGTTAGCCCGGATAGTTCATAAATTACACGCGCCCTCGCTTGATCCTTGTTTCCACAAGTAATTTTACTCAGTCGGCCGTAATCGCGGATACGCCGCTCCTTCGCATAATCCCTTGTGAAAACAATTCTCTACGCGATCATCACGCAAATTCATGAAATATCCGGATTAGATCCTCATGCGTACAATATTTTATATCTCTGATCGAACCGCTATTACGGCAGAGGCCCTTGGCCATTGCCTGTTAGTACAGTTTGCGGACCTGAATTTCAAGGAAATCACCATGCCCTACGTCGATAGCCGGGAAAAGATCGAGGCCGTCGTTGAGCGGATCAATCAGGTCGCTCGTCGTGAGGCGAAAAAACCAATCATTTTCACCACGCTAGTGAGTCCGATGATTCGCCAGATCATCAATAACTGCAATGCCTTGGTCCTGGATCCGTTTGATCACTTTTTAGGGCAACTAGAGGCCGAGCTGCATACAAAACCCCTGCATGAAAAGGGACGCTCACGTCGGATTTCCGATCTTGACAAATATGATAACCGTATTGGCGCCATCAATTTTACTCTGGCCCATGATGATGGGGCTGCAACAAACTATGATCAGTGCGATATCATCCTGACCGGGATCTCTCGTTGCGGCAAAACACCAACCTGCCTCTATCTGGCCCTTCAGTTTGGTATCCGCGCAGCTAACTTTCCATTGACAGAGGACATGCTCAACGGCGAAACCCTCCCCTGTTTACTGCGAGCGCATATCGACAAACTGTTCGGGCTCACCAGCGATATACTACGCCTGCACAGCGTCCGCTCGCTGCGACGCCCCGGCAGTGATTATGCCTCGCGCGATCAGTGTCGTTTCGAATTGCGCGCGGCTGAGGGACTTTTTCGGCTCCACAATATCCCCTACGTCAACACATCGACCCATTCCATAGAGGAAATCGCCTCCAGAATCGTTCACGATAGGAAACTCAAGAGAAAATATGCCCATGGCGGCTGAGTTCTCGGGTACGCAGTATGCGTTGAACTCGTTACAAAGCAAGGCAGAACACGTAAGACATAGTTTTTTTCTATGGTTTTCATGATCTAACGCCGCTATGCGGCAAAGACGGTGCACGATGCGTCCTAAAATCTCATTCTTCATGGGTAAATACGTCTCAAGAGATTGACAAAACGTTCAAAACAACCATCATATAGGCCTACGGGTACTCACAATCACTGGAATCCGCCAATGACTGAAAACGAGCTTCGCTGCCTCAGCCCCAAACAGGCATGGCAGATGATGCAAGACGATCCGCGCACCATTCTGATCGATATCCGTTCTTCCATGGAGTTTCTGTTCGTCGGGCATCCCAAGGGATCTGTTCACATCCCCTGGATAGACGAACCGGATTGGACAATTAATCCAAGTTTTCTTACCGAGGTTCGAAAACTCATACTCGGGGGCGTAATCTGCGATATTGCGGAAGGCTGTGCCCCCATCATCCTCATCTGCCGCAGCGGTAAGCGCTCCAAAGAAGCCGGAGACCTGTTAAATGACCAAGGTCTCAAGAATATTTACCACATAGATGAAGGCTTTGAAGGAGAATTGGATGAGGATCACCACCGCAGCAGCATGGGAGGCTGGCGGTTTCACGATCTACCATGGGAACAATGCTGAATGAGTGCTATGTCGCTAAACCCTGTATATCAAGACCTTCTGCAGGGAATTACCTGCATCGACACCAATTACCTCCGTCCACAACTTGCCGCCTGCTACCTGGTGACGCAAGGTGATCAAGCAGCCTTCATAGATACCGGGACTTATCACAGCGTGCCGCTGCTATTGGAAGTGCTGCGCCGTAAAGGCATCTCCAGGGAACAAGTAGCCTATGTCATGCCCACCCATGTACATCTCGATCATGCGGGCGGCGCGGGTGAGCTGATACGCCAACTACCCAATGCAAGACTGGTCATCCATCCGCGTGGGGCTAGACATATGATCGACCCCGAGAAATTAACCTCAGGGTCTATTGCGGTCTACGGTGAGGAGGAGTTCCGGCGGCACTTTGGAGAATTACATCCGGTGCCGGAGAACCGGGTGATCATCGCAGAAGACGAATTCAGCCTTGATCTCAATGGCCGAACATTGTTGTTTCTCGACACCCCCGGGCACGCGAAACACCATTACAGCGTATATGACGAGCGTAGCAATGGGTTCTTCACTGGCGACACCTTCGGTCTTTCCTATAGAGAATTAGACGGGCAAAACGGTCCCTTCATATTCCCTCCCACGACCCCTGTCCAATTCAATCCAACCGCTTGGCACGACTCCATAGCACGCTATCTGCGTTTAAAGCCACAGCGAATGTTCCTCACTCATTATGGGATGATCACGGAAGTGGCGAAGCTCGCCGATGACCTGTGCCATGACATCGATAAGCTGGCGACTATTGCCCAAGAAGCGGCCGATGCCCCGCATCGACACCAACGCATCCTCCAGGACATTACTCACTATTTGCTGAGCCGGGCAAGTGAATTCCATCCTGAACACTCAGCGCAACGTGTTCAGGAGATCTTCGCTCTCGATCTCGAACTCAATACCCAAGGACTCGAGGTCTGGCTGGATAGGCAGTCGAGAACTCGTGGGTAGCACACCCTATTTTGGGCAGGCTTCTTAACTCAGCTATTTCATGAATTCACATGAGGGAAGGTGCAATTTATGAATTATCCGGGTTAAGAACTTTCCCTCCCCATTTCTTGTTCGTAGGCACGTTCCCAGCGAGCTGGATCAAATCCCTTCAGTTGATGCAATTGGGATTCAAGGGTTTTAATCTCTTCATCGATGAGATGCTCGGCTTCGTTCACGATCGAATCGTTATACCTTCTTACGATGGCGTTATACGACATCAAATTATTCTTACGAAACCGCTTTGCCGCATTCAGGCACGCCTTTTCGGTCTTATAGTGCTGTTTTCTGAAACTCCTGTTGGTAGGCTTGGCTGTTTGCAGATTCCGAATAGATACGCTGATTACAGACACCGAAGTTCCTCTTCTGTAATCCACCTCCTCTCTATCGTATGTGCCGTGCCAGCCCGTACTGCTTTTGCTGGAATGCTTGCTGATGGGGATCTCTTCAAGCAAAACTGAACGAGGAAAACCGTGTTCTCGGTAGAGGGCGTTCCTCGCCATGAGACAATGCTTCAACGCATCTTTGTCTGCGAAGCCAAAAAATGGCTGATATTCACGCTTGGCAACAGAATATTTTACTTGGTACCCATTGACGGAGTCACTTTCTATCCGTGATATATTGAGGAAATTTTTCATAATTTAGTCCTTTCTATTACTGTTTCAGTCCTTATCCTTAATTTGCGCCTGAATCCTCTTTCTTTGGCTCCTCATAACGCAAACCTAGATCCTGCAAGTCATTCGCACCCACACAGTACGAACGCTTGATGCAT
>JAAEPA010001008.1 GCA_024222475.1 Gammaproteobacteria bacterium
GCTTGGAAGTTGTCGGTGGCAAACAAGGCATCGGTGGCATCCTCCGGGTCGGTGGGGGTGTCCAGGGCTATGACCACGATGCCTTCAGCTCTGGCTTTCTCAATGGTCGGGACAATCGCGACCGTGTCGTTGGCGGTAATCAGAATGCCTTTGGCCCCAGCATTGACCATATTCTCGATGGCGGTTACTTGACTTTCGTTATCCCCATCAATCGTACCGGCAGCGGTCATCAAGGTGGCTCCCAACTCATCAGCTTTGGCTTGGGCACCTTCTTTCATTTTGATGAAGAAGGGATTGGTCTCGGTTTTGGTAATCAGACCAACGATGATTTCGCCGTCAGCCATAGCTTCGCCACTCCCGGCTGCGGCAGCTTTGGCCGCATCAAGGGCCCCGGCACTAGGTTTGCCCCAGCAATTTTCAACACCAAAGACAACGCCTTCACTAGCCACCCCAGCTTGTGGATTGTTGGTAATTAAGGTGACACCGGTATCGGTGTAGCCGGAAGGTGCGTTGCCGGTTTTGGCATACTCGACCACGGCTTCAATACCTAAAGCGGCCATATTCAAGGGGTACTGCTGGGAGGTGGCGGCAATTTCACCATTGACCACCCCTTCAACTCCGGTACAACCACCATCGACTGATACGATGAGTACCTCATCTTCTCGACCAATGTTGCTGATGGCGGTGTAGGCTCCAAAGGCGGCTGGCTCGTTGATGGTGTAGACCACATTGATATCGGGGTCTTTGGATAGACAGTTTTCCATCGCCGTCTGGCCTTTGGCTTGGTCTCCCAGTGTATCTTCAGCACAGATAATCTGGGGGTCATCTGCGGAGATACCATAACCTTCCAGGAACCCACCTTCACGCAGGTCGCCCACAGTGATGCCGGGGGTCAAGCCCAACAAGGCAATTTTGACTGGTGCATCACCCATGACGGCTCTGGCATACTTACCAATCAGCACCCCGGCTTGGAAGTTGTCGGTGGCAAACAAGGCATCGGTGGCATCCTCCGGGTCGGTGGGGGTGTCCAGGGCTATGACCACGATGCCTTCAGCTCTGGCTTTCTCAA
>JAAEPA010001009.1 GCA_024222475.1 Gammaproteobacteria bacterium
CAGATGGCAAACTTCCAATACTTGGGTGTCTAATATTGTCCATATTGTCCTTGGGTGATGTCCGGAGCCTGTGCCATGCTGGGGATGCGCTGTATCCACCTGAGCGGTCTGTGGGATGAGTTCATCACCTATCGCATCCAGCGTGAATCCCGGCGCCTGTATCCGGGATATGCCGCAAATGACCCGGATTTTAGCCGGCCACTCGCGGCGTAGCGGGCGCGGACGGCGGGTTGCACCCCTCACCTTGAATCCTCCAGAATCTTTTTGAATTCGTCAATCGGAACCGGTCGATTGAAATGATAGCCTTGGAATATCTTGCAACCTTTCTCTTTTAACAGGTTTAATTGATCTAATGTCTCCACTCCCTCAGCAACAACCCTGAGCCCCAACAGATTGGACATCGCAACAATGGTGTCCACTATGGCTGCATTATTGCTGTGTCTATGCATTTCCCACACGAATGATCTGTCGATCTTGAGCTCGTCCAGGGGTAGTTTATTGAGGTAGGACAGCGAAGAATAGCCGGTCCCGAAATCATCGATGGAGAAATTCAGGCCAAGCGATTTCAGCGAATGCATCATTCGAATGACATCGTCCATATCGACAATCACCGCACCTTCGGTGACCTCAAATGTCAGAGCGCGCGGATCCGCCTTCGTTTCCTCAATGGTGCGTTGGACCAGGTCGCAAAATCCGGTTTGGTGTAATTGCTGCGGACTCACGTTTATGGAAAGACGGTTGGAATCTATCGCCGCACCGGAATTCATCCAGTCAACGAAGTGCATGCAAGCCTCCCGCAGCACCCACTCACCGATGGGATATATCAGGTCGGTCTCTTCAGCGACGGGAATAAACCGGTCCGGTGTTATGATCCCTTGTTCCGGATGCTTCCAGCGCAACAAGGCCTCGGCGCCTATGATCCTACCATGCTGGTCTACCTGGGGCTGGTAGTAGAGCAGAAATTCCTGCCGTTTCAGCGCCAGGCGCAGGTCTTTTTCCAATTGCAGACGCTCGTCCGCGGAGGCTTGCATGCTTGGCCGGAATAAACGGACTGGGCGTTGCCTATTGCCTTTGGCTTTATGCATGGCAGATTCACCATGCTTGAGAATATCGTACGCACCTTCCTTTGCCAGCGGAAACATCGCAATACCGACACTGATTGTGCATTGATATTCGTGCCCATGGATACAAAAAGGCTCCGCCACGACCTCCCGGAGCTTTTCCGATACCATCTTTGCTTCATTGGCCGCCTTTTCAGGTTCCCTATCCAACTGATGCAACAGAACGACAAACTCATCTCCACCCAGGTATGCAACGGAATCCTCACCTCGAATACTCACCATAAGACGCTCAGCGAGCTGCTTGAGCACCCTATCACCGACAGAGTGCCCGACAGACTCGTTGATGGTCTTGAAATGGTCCAGATCGATATAAAGTAACGCCCCGTGAACATCATCGCGGATGCCATGGGCGAGCTCTTTTTCCAAGTGGCTTATCAGCGATCTACGGTTTGGCAGACCGGTTAGCTCATCGAAATGCGCCAGATGCCGGGCCTTGGAATCAACCCTCTTACGCTCATGAATTTCCTGTTGCAGACGCACATTTGCAGCACGAATCATCACATCACGTTCTTCAATGCCATTTCTCAAGGAATGAAATATCCGGTGATTTTCCAATATATTTGCCAGAACGCTGCAAAACAGGGTAAGCGCATTTTCGTGCCAAGACTGGAAACGGATGGGATGCTCATGAAAAATATTTATAACACCAAGAACCTTGTCGGCAGAGACAATCGG
>JAAEPA010001010.1 GCA_024222475.1 Gammaproteobacteria bacterium
GGCCTGCGCCGTGCTTGACGAAAGGGACAAACGCTGACATCAACGACATCACCCAACGGTGCCGAGCCCAAGTGGCCGGATACTCCGGAATCAGTGGCCGGATGTCACCGGAATAGGTGGCCGGATGGGCCGGAATGGGCAGGTTCTCGATCGAACGCCGCCGCGCACCGGTGTAGTAGGCCAGAATGACGAAGTCGTGGAGATCAGCATCGCTTGTGTGCATTTCTCCCTCGTCGTCTACCCACCCGTTTGCCGCGCGATGTAGGGCCTCGCGGAGTTGTTCCTTGGTCAGCCATCGCACTCGACTATCCTTGTGGACGGTCGGCAGCTCTACCCGGGGCGATTCGGCCATCGGCAGCCGGCCCCACTTCACCGCATGGTTGGCCGCTGCCACCAGAACAACCAGCTCGCGGCGGATCGTTCCATCTTTACCTTCCTTGGCGGAGCGCCGCTTTCCACCCCCGATTCTGCCCTCTCGCCTCGCAGCCACGTAGCCGCGGGATTCGAGCGGGCCGATATCCCGGATCCGGTCCTTGGCATCGAAATAGGCTTTCAAATGCCGGATGATCCCGGTGGCCGACGTGTTAGTCCTTACCGCGCAGTTCTTTCAAAATGATCGTCTCAAGTTCAGTGATGTCAGGCGAATCGACTATCATTTGAGCTGTCCCCAGCATTTCAACCAGGATCGGGTCCACTGGATCGAGCCGTGAGCCGAGAGACGGCATTTCGATTTGATGACCGAATCGTCCCGGGAAACTGTTGGCGCCAAGCTCCGGCATTACATGTACGTTAAGACGACCATCGACTAGTTTGTAGGAGCAGGCCTGCCTCATTCTTTCGATTAAGATGTCCACTTTTCTTACCGGAGGGTTTGAATGTACGCCGGAAGCAATATTGGCCATGAATTTTATGACATCCAAGCGTCGAACCCATTCATTTCCGTAACAAATCACTTTTTGTGTTAGAAAATTGTCAAATCGAATATTCACAGATCTTTGTTGGCTGCGAATACCGTATTTTTTTGCGAATTCGAGCGTCTTTTCTTTTGGTTTATTGCCTGCGGGGCCTAAATCGAAAAGTGAGATTACGGCAAGGTCTATTCCGAAAATACGAGCCCATGAATTCGAGAAGAAAAGTATGTTTACATCTTTGGCCATCTTGTAATATGGGGTGTTATCGGGGGTAAGGAAACTTACACGCCCCATCCTTGGTGCGGCAATTTTAGAGATGTCTTTCTCTACCAGAAGTCGTCTGAGGAGCGAACTGAGCCTACGCAGTTCGCCGCGCGATGTGTGGTTTCGCTTGGTTACGGATCGTATGTGTTCTAGATCTTCGAGGAATGAGCTAGCAGCCGTAGCTGTAGCAGCGACTAGTTTGGCCTTTTCCTCTGCGGATAGTGCGCCCATTTGGCTTGGTCCCCTGATCGCTGGAACCGAAGAAAACCCAAGAAGAATGTTACGATGACCTAGAGGCCCAGCGCCGCGTCCCAAGCTGTGAAGGACGCGGAGCAAAGCGAATCAGGTTGCGATGCGTACGCATAGCATCGATCGCGACCGGGTGGCAGCGCTGTGGAAAGGGCTTCGGTGTTACTCGAAGCCCTCGACGGAGACGCAAAGGTCGATATCAACGAGCAGGATTGGCTCGATCCAGGTCATCGCTGTCAGCCAGGACAAGCGCGCCCTGCCGGATAATGATCCGGCTCTTCGGCCGCATCCCCCTCGCGGCTGTGTGGGCCCGCGGGCGATCGGAGCGCTGGCCACGCGCCCTAAGACCTCGATCAGGTTTTTCCCGTCCGGGGTCCATTCTTCGATCGCGACTCGGAGATCTTCGTGCGGCATGGGCGGGAAGATGCCCTAGGAATTTAATCCGATCAAGAAGGATGTAGATCCAAGGAAGAGTCGACGCCGGGTATCTGCCCGACGTCAATCTCAATCCGCTAGAGCGTTGACACTATGTAGGCTAGGCCGTGGGCAGAAGGGTTGCCTGTCGCTGCGGAGGCGTGGGAAGGCAAGAGGTATCGGAAATAAAACCGGAAGGACATCGCCGCAATCTTCGACCACCACTCGAAGCAATTCGTGGGCTATGCCAAGCCCGATCGAGAGGGCCGCCGCAACCAAGTCGCACATGATGGGGCTCTCTTCCCCCGCGACCGATGTTTAGACACTCGACCGTTAACGCAGGCAACGCTATCGTCGTGCGGTCGGTTCGGTAATCGCCGTGAGGGTCATAAATAACAATGTCTTACTTTTCCGATCAATTTGACAGTGACGCAAGAGAAATGATGTTGAATTATCGCAATCTTAAATACAATAGATATCCAAATCCTACAGATTTCGGTACAGTCCTAGAGTCTCTTGTGACAGATTTTCTCGCCAAATACCTTCCTCAGAGTCTCAGCGTCGCTCGTGGCTATATTGTTAACGATCGAAACAATAAAAGCCGTCAGCAAGACGTTATTATCTATGATCCTTACAACTATACGCTAATGCGCGACACGAATGGAATAAATCTCTTCCCGATCGAGTCAGTGTACTGTACGGTCGAGGTTAAATCATGTTTTAGATCATCTACGCTAGAGAATGCGAATAAAAATGCAAAATCCGTCAAAAAACTAAGCGGAACCACACTTCTGATTGAAAAAAATACAGGATATGTTGATAGCGTAGACAGATTTGGTTCAACCATATTTTCTACAATATTCACCTTTGATCATGAACCAAAGAAAATAACAACCTGTGCAAGTCACTTTTTTAAACATGGCACTGACTTAGATTACGGGATAATTCTAAATCTTGGGTGTTTTTGTTATATTGACAAGTTCAATACCATAGAAAATCCTGATAAAGCTATAGTTAAAACAACTACGGCGCCCGATAGAGACACCGCAGAATACATGATTCTTCGACCAAAAGAAGAAGAAAATACCGGATTTTGCCTAGCAATGTGGATTGCCCACATCGTGGACCATTCGAAGGAATATGAAGACCAGAAAGGAAAATATAACCTGCTAAATTACATCAAAATACCCGAATCCGGCTATGAATATGAAATCGTTGGATTCTAAAGAACTATCTGATCATTCCAACAAAAATCCGGAAACTCCCCGACCCGCGCGTCCTTCGCCACGCGGCGATAGCAGCCCGTAATCAGTCGAGATTTATCTTTGGGGCTTCGCTGTAGAAAACTCGCCGGCGCCTATCTCCCTCATCAGCCGGTGCGCAAATCGGCCACGTAGCGTAGCACTGTTTGTCTGGAATGTCGCGAGTTTTGGAATCAGAACCGCAGAATATCAACGTTTCGGGCGGGCAACACTCGCACACCACGCCCTTTCACGGCGGAAACACGGGTTCGATTCCCGTAGGGCGTACCATTCCATCTTCATGAATTGGCGCGATCGTCTGCGGAGCACGGGGATGGGCACCGGGCCGCCGCCCATGAAAAGCCGAGCGCTCTTTCGTTGCGACACC
>JAAEPA010001011.1 GCA_024222475.1 Gammaproteobacteria bacterium
AGATAGGTGTTGATGACATCGGTCTCGCAGTAATCACGTATCGAACCGATGTCGCCGTTGAGGAAGGTCTCCCAGACCTTGGCGCCGTTCATCCCCATCTTGCCCGGAAACCCCAGCATTGAAGACAGCTGATCCAGGGGAGCAAAACCTCGGGGTTGATAGCCGGCCAGCACATCCATCAGATCGGTATGGCGCCAATGAAAGCGCCCGAGATAATTGTTGTAGCGAAAACTCTGCTCTTGTTGGCCGGTCTCCCAATAATGCGGGGCAGCCACACCGTGTAAAAGCGAACGATAATGAATCACCGGCAAATCGAAGCCACCGCCATTCCAAGACACCAGGATAGGATCGAATCTCTGGATACCGTCGAAAAACCTCGCCAACAGCTCTGACTCGGTCGAGTCCAGTTCCCCCAACGACCATACCTTGAGTGACTTGGCGGTGCGCAACACAATGGATATGGCGACGATGCGTTGCAAATGATGAGGCATGAACTCACTACCGGACTGCTGCTGACGCAAATGCGTCATAGCCCTAGCGACATCTTCGGCAGGCAACCCCTCGAGCCCGAACAGCCGTTGCCCCGCCTGGATATCCGGCACGGTCTCAATATCGAAAACAAGAATATTCATCGGCTTGGAAAAACCCCGGTTGAGATATAACGATCACCACGGTCACAGATGATCACCACGATGACGGCATTGTCGAGTTGCCCGCAAAGATGTACCGCCGCGGCCACCGCCCCTCCGGAAGATACACCGCAGAATAGTCCCTCCTTGGTGGCCAGATCACGCATGGTCGATTCCGCCGCCTGTTGATCGATTTCCACGATCCGATCTACGTTATCGGGACTATAGATCCGCGGCAGGTAGGCCTCGGGCCAGCGACGAATACCGGGAATCTTGGCACCCTCCGATGGCTGCACGCCGACGATCTCGACTTCGGGATTCTGTTCCTTAAGATAACGCGAGGTCCCCATAATGGTGCCCGTGGTCCCCATGGCACTGACGAAATGGGTGACCCGGCCTTGGGTATCCTTCCATATTTCCGGACCGGTTCCTTGATAATGGGCCAGGGGATTGTCTGGATTCGAAAATTGATCCAGCACCTTTCCTTCCCCCGCATCCTGCATCGCCTGGGCCATATCGCGAGCCCCTTCCATACCCTGCTCCTGGGTGACCAATATAATCTCGGCGCCAAAAGCCTTCATGACAGCACGGCGCTCCTCGCTCATGTTTTCCGGCATGATAAGGATCATGCGATAACCTTTGGTGGCCGCCGCCATGGCCAGCGCAATACCGGTGTTACCGCTGGTGGCCTCGATCAGGGTATCCCCAGGATGGATCTCTGCGCGACGCTCAGCCCCGTTTATCATGCTGATCGCCGGACGGTCCTTTACCGACCCGGCGGGATTATCACCCTCCAGCTTAGCCAATATCCTGTTGCTGCTAGAGTTGACGAGACGACCCAACTCTACCAGCGGGGTATTTCCCACACAGCTTTCTATGGTCAAAATATTCATCGCATTCTACTGATTGTGGCTATTCAAACGATCTTGCCTAACATGGCCTTCAACGGAAGTCTTTCACGAAAATGCGAATTCGCTCACATTTTCCTTTGTTAAACGGATCATTACAGTTTACTATTAAGCAAGTTTGTATTTTTTTCGTTACCAATGAAGGGCCATCATTTCAATCAATGGGGCCATGATCACATAACTAGACACGGCAGCTTTATAGCAACAAATACCCTATGATATCCTAAGATTTCCGGTGACTATCCAACGCTAAGAACCGAATGGGCATTTCACATTTCATGGAGGAAAAGGAAAACAATGGGGCATGACAGGAGAATATACGCCCGGAGTTCCCGTCTTTTCCTGGGCAACCCTCAAGACACCAATCCCGATTATACCCTTATCGACTTAATTTACCCTCAACTCGATTTCAATCCCCTGAGCCGGAACGTGGTCTTGCTCAAAAGGTGGCTTGTAAATTATTGTAACAATTGTATCGGGGATGCAAATTCTAGTTGCCAGCATGATTTAGAATCGGTGCATAAGAACTATACCACCATACCGGGATGTTGATCGAGCCATGATTCGCCTCTTCAAACAACATTATCGTGTACCCTTCTTGATACTTGGGGCCGCTGAAGCATTGGTGTTCATACTCACTGTCTACGCCGCTTCATCCCTACTTCGGCTCAACCAAGAAGCCGGTATCCGAGAAACTACGGCAATCGACCCTGACCACCTCCTGCCCCTCGCCCTAACCTTCTGCGCTGTCATGACAGTAAGCCTATTTTCCATGGGCCTGTACAGTACCAACCATCTCCAATTAAGCGCTGCCGGAATCCTGATACGTGAGAGCGCAGGCTATGTGCTGGGCACGGCAGTACTTACACTGCTTTTCTATCTTGTACCTGAGCTGAATCTCAACCGTGCTGAATTTCTGCTTTCACTGACCATTTCATTCAGCCTAATCACTGCCCTGCGCCTGGTATTCATCGATATCGTCGACAAAAATCACTTGAAACGAAAAATACTGGTCTACGGTTCCGGCAAAAATGCCTCCCACATCGCTGAATACATTGACAGCCCGGCACTAAAATCCGGCGTTAAAGTTGTCGCATATATCCATACGGAGGGGGACCACGATACAGTGGATCCCCGCATGATTAAAACCATCCGCGGGCGGTTGGCAAAGTTTGCCAAAAAACGCCGGATCAACGATATCATCGTCGCCGTAGATGATCGAAGAAGAAACCAGCACACGGAGCAACTGCTGGATTGCAGACTACTCGGCATCAATGTCATAGAGCTGCCCAGCTTTTTTGAACGTGAGACTAAAAAGGTCCGGCTCGACCTGGTCACCCCCGGCTGGATGATCTATTCAGACGGTTATAAATATGGGACTATGAGGGATAGCATAAAAAAGGGGTTCGATATCGGAGCGAGTCTAATTTTACTGTTGCTCACCTGGCCCATCATGATCCTGACCACGGCGGCCATCCTGTTGGAAAACGGCTGGGGCTCCCCGATTCTGTATCGGCAAACACGCATAGGAAAGGCCCAACACCCCTTTGAGGTTCTTAAATTCAGGAGCATGATAGAAAACGCAGAGCAAGGAGGCAAAGTGCGTTGGGCCCGTCAGAACGACGATCGCATCACCCAGGTGGGCGCGATAATTCGAAAGTTCCGAATCGATGAGCTACCGCAGATATTCAACGTGCTGCGCGGAGAAATGAGTTTCGTAGGCCCACGCCCGGAACGCCCCGAGTTCGTCGAACAACTAAGCCTAGAAATACCCTACTATTTAAAAAGGCATTACGTAAAACCCGGCATCACCGGCTGGGCTCAATTGAAATACCCCTATGGCGAGTCCACAGATGACGCCAGGGAAAAGCTGCAATACGACTTGTATTATGCAAAGAATTACACCCTTTTCTTTGATCTGGTGATATTGATCCAGACCGTGGAAGTCGTGTTATTTGGAAAAGGAGCCCGGTGATTGTACTTGGATTATAAACCCACTCATTTTGCCAGACCGTTCTCAACCCTGGCCACGGCCCGAAAAATCGCCCGGGCCTTGTTCATGGTCTCGGCCCACTCATTTTCGGGCACTGAATCATAGACGATCCCCGCCCCCGCTTGGATATGCAGATGACCGTCCTTGATCACCGCGGTACGGATGGCGATGGCGGTATCCATATTGCCGTTCCAGGCGATGTACCCTACGGCACCACCATAGATTCCCCGCTTTACGGGTTCTAGCTCTTCAATGATCTCCATGGCGCGAATCTTGGGGGCCCCGGTCAGGGTACCGGCGGGGAAGGTAGCACGCAGTACATCCATGGTGGTACACCCCTGCTGGAGTTCACCT
>JAAEPA010001012.1 GCA_024222475.1 Gammaproteobacteria bacterium
AAGAATACATTGTTGGACTGGGAGCTGAGATTTACTGATTTGAAAGAAACCTTGATGATGTATGCGTTAATGAATAGCTTTCTGGTACAAGTGATTGAGGAGGACGAGTTGTATACCAAAGTGGGCAAGAATGTGCCCGTGCAAGATTGTGAAGGCTGGACGATTGTTCTGATGGATCGTGCTACTCGGTTTATCGACGTAAAACCAATACCTATGCCAAAAAGAAAACGGGCTTGCAAAGAACATTAGACATCCTTTGGGTTGTCCATAATTTCATTCGGGCGCATTTTACCACTCGACAAGTCCCTGCAGTGGCTTTAGGCATCTTAGAAAAAGGGCTTTCATGGGAACAGGCCTTGAGGCTTCAGAAAATCGCCTGACCTTCAGTCTTTAATCTGCTAATCAACAAGTTACGAGGTAACTAGACTGAACCAGTGCCGGTAAAGGGGGCATTGATGAGCGCTCATCGCTCGATCCAACTTGGTATATGAAACCGATAATTGCCCCACAGAGCGTGTACTAAGATTCAAATACCCCCCTCAGAAAAAAGTAAAGCCCCATCACCCACAACACGGAAAACAGACATGCGGCAAGCACATCGGAGGGATAGTGCACCTGGAGATAAACTCTCGAAATAGCAACAGTGCCGATCAACAAGATACCCATACCCATGACCCAATTGAATAACTTCGGGGGAAAGGAGCGATAGGCAATGAATACTATACATAGACTGAACACGGCAATCTGTGCCGTGTGACCACTCGGGTAGGAGAAACTCTCAGGCATCGTGACCACGGGATCGAACAATACGGGGCGCTGCCGGGAAAAGACCTGCTTTGCAGTCTGAGTTACCAAAATGGCACCTCCCAGCCCCAGGCCCAACAACCAGGCATCGAAGGTCTTGCCCCTCAGGATCAAAATACCAATCAATACTATGGACACAGGCAAGAGCACAAACAATGAACCCACCTCAGTGCCGGTAAGAAAGAACCAATCAAGCAGTGTGCTGCGATGGGTATTCATCCAGTCTAGGCCCACCATATCGAGCCACCAGATCATGGACTGTGATGGAGTTGAGAGCCAGTTCAGAGCCCCAAGAGACAACGGGATGACGATCCAGCATAAGGATGCATTGAGGATATAGCCTTTGATATTTTCATTGAACACCACAGTACGATCTGATCGAGAGTTTACGATGCCCCCCCCTGCAACGCCTGCTCTAGATCCGCCACCAGATCCTCTACGTCTTCCACCCCCACAGACAGCCGTACCAAGCTGTCGTCGATGCCCAGCTCTTTGCGCAACGCCTCGGGTATGGAGGCGTGGGTCATGATGCCGGGGTGCTCGATGAGGCTTTCCACCCCACCCAGGCTTTCCGCGAGAGCGAAGATCCGGCAGCGTTCCAGGAATCGGCGGGCCTCCGAGAGGCCGCCCTTGAGCACGACGCTGAGCATGCCACCGAAAAAATGCATCTGTTTGTTTGCCAAGGCATGTTGAGGGTGACTCTCCAGGCCGGGATAGTGTACCTTTTCTACTCCGGTATGGTTCTCCAACCAGGTAGCGATGTGTGAGGCATTGTGGCAATGGCGTTCCATGCGCAGGGCTAGAGTCTTGAGGCCCCGCAGGGCCAAGAAACTGTCGAACGGTCCGGCAATGGCTCCCACCGAGTTCTGCAGAAATGCCAGTTGTTCGACCAGATCGGGGTTGTCGCCCACCACCACCACCCCCCCGACGATATCCGAATGTCCCCCCAGATATTTGGTCGCCGAATGCAATACCAGATCGAATCCGAACTCCAATGGGCGTTGTATCCATGGGGTGGCGAAGGTGTTGTCAGCCACACTGAGCACATTGTGCCGCCTGGCGATGTCCGCTACCGCTTGCAGATCCACCAGTTTGATCAGTGGATTGGTTGGGGTCTCCACCCAGATCATCCGGGTCTGCGGACGGATGGCGTCCTCCAGGGATTCTATTTGGCTCAGATCGACATAGTCAAAACGCAGACCCGCCGAACGACGTCTCACCCTTTCGAACAAGCGGTAGGTTCCTCCATAGAGGTCATGCATGGCGATTACGTGCGACCCGTGGTCCAGGCATTCGAGCACCGTGGCCGTGGCCGCCAGCCCCGAGGCGAAGGCAAATCCCGCTGTCCCACTCTCCAGGTCGGCGATACAGCGTTCAAAGGCCATCCGGGTAGGATTCTGGGTACGCGAATATTCATAACCCTTGTGCACCCCGGGACTTTCCTGAACGTAGGTCGAAGTGGCATAGATCGGCGGCATGATAGCGCCGGTGGCGGGATCCGGGCTTTGACCGGCATGAATGGCCCGGGTGGCAAAACTCTGGTGCTTGATCTGTTCGCTCATGGGACTATTTTATTTTTCGACGCATAAAATTAAGTAGATCGGAACGAGTAATCAGTCCGAGGAAGCGCTCACCGTCCATGATGATGGCCACATGATCCTTGGCGAAGATGGGCAGCAGGTCATTGATCCCGGCATCTGGCTCAATTAGTTCGAGGCGAGTGACCATGGCGGTGTTGACGGGGTTCTGGAACCGATCCTGGTCATCATAAACGGCCAATAGCAGGTCCGATTCGTCGATGATGCCCACGATCCGGTCATCCTCCATCACCGGCAGCTGGGAGACGCTGTACATATGCATACGTTTATAGGCGCTGAGCAGAGGTTCTTCGGGTCCTATCACGATGGTGGCATGGTCCAGGTGACGCCGCGAGATGAGGTCGCGCAGATCATTAAAGGTCTCTCGCTGCAGGAACCCCTGATCGATCATCCAGAAATCGTCGTACATCTTCGACAGATACTTGTTACCGCTGTCCGGCACCAGAGTAACGACCCGCTTGGCTTCGCTCTGGTCACGACAATAACGCAGTGCCGCCGCCACCAGGCAACCGGTGGAGGATCCACCGAATACCCCCTCTTTGTGCAACAGCTCACGCGCGGTGCTGAAGGCCTCCGCGTCGTTGACGGTATAGGCCCCCTGCCGACCAGGGACAGATCGCAAATGGGTGGCACGAAATCCTCGCCAATCCCCTCCACCAGCCATGACCCCGCTTGTTTGAGCTCACCGGTGTCGATGAAATCGGTCAACACCGAACCCTCTGGATCGGCCAATACCATCTCGACCTGGGGGGCAATCCGTTCGAAAAACCGCCCCATACCGGTGAGCGTGCCGCAGGTCCCGACCCCACAGACCACGGCATCCAGATCATGATCCATCTGCTCCCAGATCTCCGGTGCGGTGGTCCGTTCGTGTGCCAGAGGATTGGAGCTATTGGCGAACTGGTTGATATAGTAGGCATTGTCCCTCTCGCCAGCGAGCCGCAGCGCAAGATCCTGATAGTATTCGGGATGCCCCTTGCCCACGTCGGAGCGGGTAATCACCACCTCGACCCCCATGGCCTTGAGATGATCGATCTTTTCCAGGCTCATCTTATCGGGGATCACCATCAACACCTGATAACCCTTTTGGATGGCCACCAAGGCCAGACCCAGGCCGGTATTGCCGGCGGTGGCCTCGACCACGGTGCCCCCAGGTTGGATCTTACCTTCCCGCTCCGCCGCCTCGATCATATACATGGCGATGCGATCCTTGATCGATCCCCCCGGATTCTGACTCTCGAGTTTGACGAAAAGACGGCAAGGACCCACATCCAGGCGCTTGATCTCAACCATGGGGGTATTACCGATGAGCTCGAGTAGGTTCTCATGGACGGTCATGGACTGGTCTCCCGTGAAATGTAATGAACAACATTGATAGAAGAGGTCGGATCGTCCGTTCCCAACCCATACTTGTGCTGCACTTGTGGCAAGGGGTTATGATCTAAGTATAAGTGATGAAATTGACCTAATGCGGGTGATTCAGACCACAGGCGGTTTCTTGTCGGGAGACTTTCGCGGACCGCCAAGTTCGGCCACGATACGATCGGCGACCCTGAAGGCGTTGGCATAGATCGTCCAGGTATAGGGCACGCTACCACCGGTA
>JAAEPA010001013.1 GCA_024222475.1 Gammaproteobacteria bacterium
GGCCGCGAGATCGCCAAGCTGGGCCATGAGGTCAAGCTGATCAGCCCCCAATTCGTGAAGCCGTATATCAAGGGAAACAAGAACGACTACAACGATGCGCAAGGGATTTGTGAAGCTGTGGGACGCCCGAACATGCGTTTTGTCACGATCAAGGGCATAGAGCAGCAAGACCTCCAGGCTCTGCACCGGATCCGCCAGTCGGTGGTCAAGCAACGTACGGCGCTGGCCAATCAGATTCGCGGGCTGCTCGGTGAGTATGGGATCGTTGTTGCCAAGGGGATAAGCCAGATCCGCCCCCGGATTCCCCAGATCCTGGAAGATGCAGAAAACGCTCTAACGGATCAATTTCGGAGCTGGCTAGCCGAGCTGTTGGAGGCCTTTCGTGCGCTGGATGAACGCATCAAGAAGTACGATCGGGAGATTCAGCGTGAACATGCGGGCAGTGAAGTCTGCCAGCGGCTCAGTGCCATAGAAGGCGTCGGTCCACAGAGCGCCACAGCCGTCGTAGCCAGCTATGGTGATGGCAAGCAGTTCAGCGATGGCCGGCAGTTTTCCGCCAGCATTGGGCTGGTGCCACGTCAACATACCACGGGTGATCGGCCGATACTGCTTGGGATCAGCAAGCGGGGCGACAAGTATATACGGACGCTGCTCATCCATGGCGCGCGATCGGTGATCAACCGGATTGAAGGCAAGGATGATCGGCGCAGTCGGTGGCTTCAGTCGTTGGTGGCCCGGCGCGGCAAGAACAAGGCCGCGGTTGCCTTGGCCAACAAAAACGCCCGGATCATCTGGGCGCTGCTCTCGCGAGGCGAATGCTATCGTGCGCCAGTATGAGCAAGTGCGGCGTAGCGGAGACGGCTTTTCCACCCTTTGCCCACCGGCTACGTACTAGATTGAGGGCTGCTTCGCCCGTGGACAAAGCGTGGAAAAGCCTTACAGCACGCCGTAATGTAATCGGCTTGAAGATAAGGTAAATAAGGTGATATCCCATCAACAGGTTGCGAGGACACAGTAGAGATTGATGACAAGACAGGTCAGACCGTCGTCTTGAAAACCTGATCAGCGCAATGGCTCTTTAGAAGCCGATAGGATGTTTAGGTCAAGACGAGCGGAATTCATCAGGGCCAGCGGCAATATGACCGCATAAACAGGCCGGATATATGGCAGCAACCTTTTTCTTGTCGCGAACGAAACGGTGTCTTGCAAAACGGGATGGGTCCATATATGCGCTGATGACGTTCATGATCGAAAAGCTCAAACTGGACGTTCCGGATACCAGTTGATGGGCCCGTTCTCTGCGGAAGATCCCAACGCCTCGCTACCTGTCGGCCTGCTTTCTGTGTTCGGAACAGCGGGTACGGGCATGTATTCCCGTCTAAGCCACCGCGCCTACCCACAACCCGCCCGAGAGGAGATCACCTACTCACCTTAAAGCTTCTCAGGGAGAACTCGGTTGCTAATCCCTTTTGCTTCCCTGATCAGCGTGCCCCATGACCCTCAGTTGTCCCAACTTCTGCGACACATTTAGAATTGCTGATAGTCGATTTTTCTTTTTTAACCTTCTTACACTCGATTCCGTAGTTATTAGGCCTTGACAGGTGCATCAATCGGCTGGGCTGCCATTACCACTCCACATTCAATCGGGCATAAAGGTTGCGCCCTGGGCCTGGCAGACGATCTCCCACCGCGACATCGCTCATCCGTACCCGGTTGGTGCCGTTGAGATGGGGGCTATAGGTCTTATCGAATACGTTGTCCACCCCGGCGCGCAGGGTCGCGGTGGTACGGATGTCTTCTAGCAGGGTGTATTGGGCAAATAGATTGAGCAGTCCGTATCCTGCTGATGGGGTCTCTTCGTTGGTTTGCGAGACTTTGTCCTGTTTGGCGTAGAATTCACCTTCTATGGTAGCGGACCAGCGCGGGCGTCGATGGCTCAGGGCAACGATGGCATTGGGCGGGGCCACCCGGTAGATGCTGTCGCTGATGTCACGCCGTTCGCCA
>JAAEPA010001014.1 GCA_024222475.1 Gammaproteobacteria bacterium
ACCCAAGTAGGCGATGAGGCATCAGCCTGGAGTAGACCCATGCCAGATCCTGGATTTGTGATGCCATCTTGGCATGGCCTTCGCTGTCGCAGCATTGGTGAGACGGGGACTGCTTGTCGGGGAAGCCCTGCAAAGGCGCGACTATCAGACGGTGGGCCGATTCCTGTCCCAATGGGGTGTAACCCGCCTTCCGCTCTTTGAACCCTTGAGCACACTCATGTAGCTCCAGCCTCACACCCATTTTTAGACAGGATTAACAGGATTGCTCAGGATTTACATGTATTACCCATATTTTTTACCACGAATAACACCAAGCTCATGAAGGATCAAAGGTTTTTCTTGGCGTTATTGGTAGTTATCGGTATTTTTCCGTTAAATAATCCTGTTAATCTTGAAAAATCTTGTTAATCCTGTCATTTTTTTTACGCGGGCGACGGGTTGCACTCTTCGTGATCTACCCGGAGCGCCGCCGGATAAAAGCCCGCAAGGTGCGCCACGCCAGCCGCCGCCTCTCACAGTGTTTCGAT
>JAAEPA010001015.1 GCA_024222475.1 Gammaproteobacteria bacterium
CCCCAAGGGTGCAACCCCGGAAGGCATCTTCGGCATGGCCGGCAATGTGTGGGAATGGTGTTTCGATGTTTGGAATAGCGAGATCTACAAAAAGCGCGAAGAGGGTGTGCGCGATCCCACGGTGACCGAAGGGGATACTTCCGGGCGGGCGCTGCGCGGCGGCTCCTGGCTTTTCGGCGCCGGCGACCTGCGGGCCTCGTACCGCGACAGGGACGATGCCTGGTTTCGCGGCAGCCTCGTCGGCTTTCGCGTTTGTCTGTGTGTGCGGTGTCGTCCGAGCATGGTTAGTTGGTAGTTGGGCCGTTGGTTTTTGTTCCTCATCAACAAACTGGCACTTTGTCCTGTTTAGAATAAAATCGGATCGTAGGAGGAGGAATAAAGTCGACAGCAAGAGAGAGAAGAGGAAAAGATGACACGAATCAATCGTCACTGCAGTTATGAGGAGAAGAAACTAATCCTGGAAGAGTACCTGCTGTCGGGCAAATATGAAGGGATGAGACCTAAAGAGTTCAGCGCGATTTGTAAGGTGAACTACCGGACGCTGATGCGTTGGGGGACGAGGATCGATTGGGATGCGAGCCGGATCGAGGAACTGAAGAGAAAGGGCAAGAAGAAGGGGGTAGCAGCGGTAGCGGGAAGTAACTTGTCGGAAGGCGAACAGAAAAAGATCTTGGAGGTAGCCGCGGCGAACCAGACGTGGGGGCCGCTGAAAATCAAGCAGTATCTGTGGCGCCACGAGCAGATCCTGCTGCCGCAGACAAGTATCTACCGGTACATGAAGAGCCAAGGATTGGTGAAGGAGCGAGAAAAAGGGGAGAAAGAGGAAGGCCATACGCGACGATTCGAGTACCCGAGTCCATTGGCCGGGGTGCAGATGGACCTGATGTACGTGAAGTTGTCGAGCGCGATGACGATCTATCTGGTGACGTTACTCGACGACTTCAGCAGGTTCGTGCTGGTAAGTCGGTTTGTGGCGGTGAAAACGATGGACGAGGTGATCGACATCCTTAAGGAAGCGGTGCGAAGCTATGGCGTGATGGACTGCTTACTAACGGATTACGGTTCGGAGTACGTGTCGTGGCAAAGGTTTACGCGATTTGAAGCGTTGCTGTGCGATCTGGACGTGAAATATATAGCGTCGGGGCCGAACAAAAAAGAGAATCAAGGGAAACTGGAGCGGTGGCATCAGACGGTGCGTCAGGAGCTACGGCAAAGAGGCCCGCTGGATTACAGCCACGAGGCGCAACTGTGGATAAGAGACCTGCAAAACCGCTACAATTATGAGCGGCCGCACCAGGGGATCGGTGGCCTGGTGCCTGCGGATCGATTCTTCGGCATGCATGAAGAGATCGAGGCGGAGTTAGCGAGGTGCCGAAGAAACGAAAACCGGGAAAGACAGATTTACTTCGTCTGTCGGGTAGGCGAGCGTAAGCTGGTGGTGAGCGGTCAGAGGCAAGAAGAATTATCGGTGCTGATGGACGGCAAGCCGGTTGAGGAAAACACCAGCTTGAAGAATTCGGTTGGAAAAAAAATCAGTAGGGGGCAGAAGTGATCGAAGCATTGAAACCTTTAACCGACAAAGCCAACACCATCGGAAAGAGACTCATTGGCCGTTTGAACACCAATGCTCTCTTCGTACTCAATGAAGTCTTACACCACCGCTTTGGGATGTTCGAAGCATGAACCTGTCGCCTAATTTCTCCAATTTTCGATGTCGATTTAACTTGAAACAGGACA
>JAAEPA010001016.1 GCA_024222475.1 Gammaproteobacteria bacterium
ACAGCCGAAGGGGATGTCGCGCCGGGGTACAAACGCCACCGCCCGGAAAAGACCCTTCTCTACCAGATTATCGAACAGCACTACCCAGATTTCCGGTCGGCGATGCAGGCGCAGGATCGGCCGCTACCGGGCTATGTGCAGGACGAGTTCGAAGTCTTTCTCCAATGCGGTCGCTTGCATGTGGCCGGAGATGAGTTGCTCAAGCAGGTCACCGAATTGCTGTTAAATCAAGGTGCGCGCCAGAGATACCTTGGCACGGCTGGGGGGCGATGAGTTCGGCCTGCTACTGGAGAACTGTCCTGCCGAAAATGCAATAGAGGTCGCTCAGGGTCTGATCATCGCGGTACGGGAATTCCGCTTCGTCTGGCAAGCGCAGGCCTTCAATATCGGGGTCAGCATCGGCTTGGTGCAGATCAACGCTGCGACCCAGAACATGACCCAGCTCATGAGTCAAGCCGACGTGGCCTGTTATACGGCCAAGGATCTGGGACGCAACCGGCTTCACGTCTACCAGGTCGACGATGTAGAACTCGCCAACCGTCACCGAGAGATTCACCGCGCCGCCATGCTGACCGACGCCCTCAGGGAGCAACGCTTTCGGCTTTATAAACAGCCCATACGCGCCCTTTGCTCGACCAACAATGCCGCCGAGAGTTACGAACTACTGCTCAGGCTCGAAGACGCCGGTGGTGAGCTATTGCTCCCCGGGGCCTTTATTCCGCCGGCCGAACGCTACGGCATCATGCCCAGCATTGATCGCTGGGTGATCGAAAAGGCCTTACAACACCCCCTACCCATCAGCAAAGGTCGTCCACCGGCAAGGATCAGTATCAATCTATCTGGAAGCTCCTTGAATGACGCGTCATTGCTCGACTTCATTGACAAACAACTCGACGCCTCGGCTATCTCCCCCGACCGGATCTGTTTCGAGATTACCGAGACGGCCGCGATAAATCACCTCAGCAAGGCGGCACAATTCATGGCCCAGGTAAAGGAATTCGGCTGCCGCTTTGCGCTGGATGATTTCGGCAAGGGTCTGTCATCATTCACCTATCTCAGAGACCTACCGGTAGACTATCTGAAGATCAACGGCAGCTTCGTGCAGGGCATGATCGAGGACCCTGTAGATGAGGCCATGGTCGCGGCCATCAATCAACTGGGGCATGTGATCGGACTAAAGACCATCGCCGAGTACGCGGAGACCCCAGCCATAGTGGAACAATTGCGAAAACTGGGAATCGACTATGCACAAGGATACGCGATCGGCGAGCCGCAGCCGATATGAAAAACTGATGGATTAAAAACTCATCGGCTGCAAAGGCAAATTTGCAATGCGCCCGGAATACTCATCCCTCATCGATATCCGACGATTGTTGCTAGACCGATTAGCCAAACATTGGCCCATTGTCGGCGCCATGATCACTTGGGAGCGATATTATTTATTGACCTCGATGGCTTCAAGAACATCAATGACTCGCTGGGTCACCCGGTGGGGGATGCGTTGTTGCAGAAGGTGGCAAGACGATTAACAAAAGAACTGCAGGAAGAAGATACGGCGGCACGTCTGGGTGGGGATGAATTTGATGACGCTAGGAATGCTACTGAAATAATTTCCCTGTCTGACTTGCCTTATCGCCCGTCTTCGGCGTTGCAATAACAGTGACATAGCGAGGCTATGCGCCTGTTATCGCGCCTTGAATACAAACGATCATGCGGCGCCCGTTAGGGAAGTTATTTAATTCGCGTTCCTTATCGGAATTTCCTGACTATAACCAACCATTTTGTACTATAAATATAGATAATTCATGGTTGCTGGCAGAGGATGCGGTTGAATTTTGATTTATTGATCGATATCCCGCTTGAAGGGAGATACAAACATTGAACCAAGATCCCACCGTATTTATCGTTGACGATGACAAAAACATTCTGTTCGCATTGCGTTTCTTGTTGGAGGCCGAAGACCTCAATGTGGAAATCTATTCCTCGGCCCAGGCCTTTCTAAATAATTACGATGGAAACCAACTGGGGTGCCTATTGTTAGATCTGAGGATGCCAGGAATGAATGGACTGGAACTTCAAGAATTGCTCTCGGCCAGGGGTATCGTGATACCCATAATCATTATTACCGGACAGGGGGATCGTCTCATGACCATCCGAGCATTAAAGGCCGGCGCTATCGATGTCCTGGAAAAACCCTTTGATGATCACAAGTTATTGCAACACATCCACAATGCCTTGGCTGGAGATAGTGAATATGCACATAGCGTCTGAGCACTTATAAACAGTTTCACAACTCTTAGATGACTTCGATATCTCGATTAGTCCCATCACCTGCAAACTTCAATCTCACCCTTCCATAACAGGGTTTGCGGTCCGCCACGCATCCGGCGCCTTCCATGATAATCTCTTCGAACTGCACCGCCAGCAACACCGACCGGGATTGCCGCTCAATAACATCGTAGCGCAACGTATCACTATCTATCCATCCGTTTTGGGTGCACAGCCGAGCGAGTTCCGGTGCATTTTTCAAAATATCGAGCAGCTTGTCAGAAGGCATGGTTATAGATAGTCAGAAATGAAACTACAAATGGTGCGCAGGACGCACCCTACTCCAGCTGAATTAATGCAACAATCAGTTTTATCCTTGGTCATTGATTTGAAGCAGCGCCCGTTCGACGATTTCTTTACCCAAGCTGCGAGCAGGTGGATTATTACTTAACTCACGACGCCACCCCCTCGCCCCAGGCAGACCTTGGAATAACCCCATGATATGGGGCATGATACGACTCAATGGCACACCTTGGGCCAGTTGAGCGTCGATATATGGAAGATAGCTTTTTATTACTCCATGGCGTGAAGGCGGCACTGTATTATCAGCGAAAAATAATTCATCGACGGTGGCCAGAAGGTAAGGATTGCGGTAAACCTCCCGCCCAAGCATTACTCCATCGACATGGTTCAGCTGCATCTGGGCCTGCGGCACCGAACTTAAGCCACCATTGAGCACGATCTCCAATTCTGGGAAATCTTGCTTGAGTCGGTATACAACATCATAACGCAGGGGTGGCAGCTCACGGTTCTGCTTGGGGCTCAAACCTTGCAACCAGGCCTTACGCGCATGGATAATGAATGTCCGGCAACCCCCATTGGCGACGGTCGATACAAACCGGGTCAGCCATTCGTAGCTATCCTGCTCGTCCACACCAATCCGAGTCTTTACGGTGATAGGCAAATCAACCCGGCGTCGCATGACATTCACACATTGGGCCACCAATTGGGGCTGCGCCATCAGACAGGCTCCAAAGCTACCCGAACTCACCCGATTGCTGGGGCAACCCACGTTGATATTGACCTCATCGTACCCCAGCTGTTCAGCCAGACCGGCACCATAGGCCAGCTCCTGCGGATCATTGCCCCCAAGCTGCAAGGCAATGGGATGCTCACTGACATCGTAATCCAGCAATTTGCGCCAATCGCCATGGATTAGAGCTGAAGTCGTAATCATCTCAGTGTACAACAGTACATGCCTTGAAATCAGGCGCAGAAAATATCTAAAATGCCGATCGCTGCGGTCCATCATCGGGGCAATACAAAATGTATGATCCGGATAATTCATAATTTGTGCGCGCCCTCGCTTGCCTGTTGATTCCACAAGAAATTTTCCTCAATTGCTGGTAACGAGGGAGGGGACGGTCAGAATGCGGTTTTTATATATACAAAGATAAATGAGTCGAAAGGGCTTGACATGAATTCATGAAATATCCGAGTGAAATCAGCGCCGACCGGTAAACCTGTCTTGAAGATAGGCAAACATGGCCCGCATTCCCATGGCCTCGCCCCCTATGGGTCGGGCAGGTCTATTGCGAACATTCCATGCCATTACGTCGAAGTGAACCCATTCAATTTCGTCAGGCAGAAATTCTTGCAGAAACAAGGCTGCGGTAATCGCCCCTCCAAACGAGCCACTCGAACTGTTTGCGATATCGGCGATTCGGCTATCGAGCATCTGCCGGTAAGGACGGTGCAGCGGCAGTGGCCATATAGGATCATCCATTCGGGCAGCCGCATCTAGCAACGACTCGGACACCCGCGCCTTATTGGTAAAATAACCCGGCATTTCCGTTCCCAGGGCAATACGGGCCGCCCCCGTCAAGGTAGCGAAATCGACAATCAACTCAGGGGCTTCGCTGGCGGCCTCGGTCAAGGCATCACAAAGCACCAAACGCCCCTCGGCATCGGTATTGTCGATTTCCACAGTCAAGCCTTTGCGAGAGCGGATAACATCCCCAGGTCGAAAGGCGTTGTCACTTATCGCATTCTCCACGGCTGGAATCAAGACCCTCAAACGCACCGGCAGTCCAGCGGACATAATCATGCTTGCCAGGCCAATAGCATGTGCGGCACCCCCCATATCCTTTTTCATCAGCCGCATTCCCGCAACAGGCTTAATACCCAAACCACCACTATCAAAGCACACGCCTTTGCCGACCAGGGTTAGCTTTGGGGCCTCTGGCGCCCCCCAGGTCAGATCAATAAGCTGTGGTGCATGGCAGCTGGCACGGCCAACGGCATGGACCAGAGGATAATTCTCCTCCAGAAGGTCATCAGCCACGGTCAACTTCACATCGGCATCATAGTTTTGTGCTAAATCCTTGGCGGCCTTGGCTAGGTCCTGGGGCATCATATCTGCTGCGGGAGTATTGATAAGATCTCGCACCAAAAAGGTCGCATCCGCTTGCATCCGTACCGATTCAATATCCATGTCGGCGCTGACTACCAGTCTTGGACAAAAGCCTCGTGAGTTCCTGTAACGCTCAAACCGATAGGCCCCCAGCGCCCAGGCCAAAGCCGCTGCATCCCGCACTGAACTGTCCCACTCCGGGCTTGCAATGCAGTATGTCCCCGTGGGCAACTTACCGGGCAGCAACCCAAACAGCCAGGAATCGTTTTGCTTCCCCATTCCCAGTAAAACACGGTCTAACTCACCTAGAGTATTTGGAACAAAACAAAGACTGCCCTCATTGGCACGGAAACCAGTCGCCTTAATCCATTTTTTTAGCTCCTCTGGCTGTCCCGTTTCCCAACTATCAAGTTCATTCTTTGTTAAGGGGGTAATCGGAATAGCCTGAGCCATCGTGCGATCGTCATGGACTAACAAATTGGTATCGATTGACATGATTTTGAATGATCTAGGAACCGATGCGTATGATACAATCCCCTGCCCGCGAACTCTATCTAATCCGCCCCGTCCTCCGAGCAAGCGATGAACTCCGCACTGACGATTAGAAATCTTAGAAAGACATACAAGAATGGTTTCCAGGCCATTAAAGGCATCGATCTCGAGGTTCAGAAAGGTGATTTTTTTGCCCTGCTGGGACCCAATGGCGCGGGTAAGTCCACCATCATCGGCATCATCAGCTCGCTGATAAGAAAGTCCGGCGGCGAGGTCTTCATATTCGGTCTAGATATCGACCAGCACTTCACCCAGGCTAAGCAGTATATTGGCGTGGTCCCTCAAGAATTCAATTTTAATGTCTTCGAACCCGTCATTGAGATCCTCGTTAATCAGGCCGGTTATTTCGGTATAGACCGCCGCCGCGCCTTTGATATCGCCGAAGACATCCTGCATCGCTTGGGGCTGTGGAAAAAACGTCGTGGCATGGCCAGAGAACTGTCCGGCGGGATGAAGCGCCGCCTGTTGATCGCGCGGGCGTTGGTCCACCAACCCAGACTATTGATCCTGGATGAACCTACCGCAGGGGTGGATATCGAAATAAGACGCACCATGTGGGAGTTTCTGCAAATGATCAATGCCGAGGGAACGACCATTATCCTCACCACCCATTATTTGGAAGAGGCGGAAAATCTTTGTCGCAATATCGCAATTATCGACGATGGAGGTCTAATAGAGAACACCAGCATGCGTCATCTGCTCGATCAGCTGCACCGAGAAATCTTTATATTTTATCTGAAATACCCTGTGGCGCCGTTACCTGAACTAGCGGGCTACGAGGTACGCCGGATCGACGATAAGACGGTAGAGGTAGTACTACCGCAAGAACATAATCTAAACGACCTATTCGGTGTTTTTTCACAATACGGACTGCAGATCGCATCCATGAAGAACAAGACCAATCGCCTGGAAGAAACCTTTCTAAGGCTGGTAAGCAAAAACGCCAAGCAGGAAAATAATGCAGGACCACTTAATCGCCTTTAAAACGATCCTTATCAAGGAGTTTCTCCGGTTTATCAGGATCTGGATTCAGACGATCATTCCCCCGATGGTGACCATGGGCCTGTATTTCATTATCTTTGGCAACCTGATCGGTTCGCGTCTGGGCGAGATCGATGGCTATAGCTACATGGAGTACATCGCCCCCGGACTGATCATGATGGCCGTCATCACCAATTCGTATTCCAATGTTGTTTCTTCCTTTTTCAGCTCAAAGTTTCACCGGCACATAGAAGAAATGCTGGTTTCGCCGATGCCCAATTACATCATCATATTGGGATTCGTAGCCGGGGGAATGGCCAGGGGTGGAATCGTGGGGTTGGCCGTAATGGGTGTTTCGATCTTGTTTATCGAAATCAATATCTTCGATATCTTAATAATGATACTGGTAATTTTGCTTACTGCTTTGCTGTTTTCCCTCGGCGGCCTGATCAATGGTGTGTTCGCTAGAAGCTTCGATGACGTATCCATCGTCCCCACATTTGTCCTCACTCCGCTAACCTATCTCGGAGGAATATTTTACTCGATTGAAATGTTGCCCGATTTTTGGCAGCAGGCCTCCAAGCTGAATCCTATCTTGTACATCGTCAACACCTTCAGATACGGCATGCTGGGGATTACTGACATCAGCCTCGAAATGTCATTCGCCATCATCTGCGGCTTTTGTCTCCTACTGTACCTTTGGAGTCTGTACCTGTTGAACAAGGGGGTGGGAATCAAGAACTAAAAAAACTTCTACTTCTTGATCTTACTATCTTTTTTTCCTGTTAATGTCGCCTTATCACCAGAGATATGAATAACTTGATTGTTATTCGAAACCTCTGGAACGGAATAGTCACTGACATACTTAAATTTAACCCTGGCAAGAGAAACGGCGTCACCATGTCTAAGCAACCGCTTAGTTACCCGCTCAGAATTGACATAGGTCCCGTTGGTACTGTCCAGATCCTCGATAAAAGAGGTACCCTGCACAGTGGTTATCTTGGCATGGTGGCCGCTTATCACTGTTTCATCGATGACAATATCATTCCTCGGCATACGCCCCAGGGTCATTGTTTCTTTACTCAAAGGATGCTCTTCGACCCGCTTGCCATTGCGGTAAACGACGAGACTGGGAAAATCACGGATCTCATTTTGTAGCTCCTTCGGAATATAGTGGGTGTTTTTGAGCAGTCGTTCGCTATAGGGCTCCCAATCAAGCTCCATGATGGCCTCTTCCATGAGTTCCACGGAAACCATCTGCTGCTCTTCTACAAAGGCCAGGATCATGGCGGTATCGCAGAGGCTATTGATCAACCTGGGAATACCTCCTGTATAGCGCTTGATGAGTGATAGGGTCTCGGCGGGAAATATCTGCTGATCGGGCCTACCCGCTATTTCAAGCCGGCGATCAATATACTGTCTGATCTCCTTTTTGGTAAGTGCCTTCAAATGAAACCTGAACCTTACACGCTGGTTCAATTGCTCCATACCCGGGGCATTCAAAGTGTCTCTCAATTCCGGTTGGCCCACTAGAATCAGGTTTAAAATTTTACCTTTGTTGGTCTCCAGGCCGGTCATCAATCGTACTTCCTCCAACACCCTGGGACTCAGATTCTGGGCCTCATCAATAATGAGTATTACTTGCCGACCCTGATCATATTGTTCCAGGAGAAAGGTATTGAGCATGTCCAGCAATTCGACCTTAGTCGCATTAAAAGGCTTAAAGCCAAACTCGACCAGAACAGCCTGGTAGAATTCCAGCTCGTTAAGCTGAGTCTGATGAATCTTCGCGACGATGACATCCTCATCAATCTCACCCAACAGGTGCTGAATCAAGGTGGTTTTTCCTGATCCGATTTCCCCAGTTATCACGACAAAACTATCCCGATTTTGAATCGTATACTCCATGTAGGCCTTGGCACGAGAGTGCGCCCTGCTGAGAAACAGGAATTCCGGGTCAGGAGTTAGCTGAAAGGGTTGTGCGTTGAGATCGAAAAATTCTAAATACATTGCCATAATTCCCTGTTCTGAAGTGTTCGATTATTACCTAAGCAGTTGACTTTAGAAAGACCATTCAACCCGGAATCCTTCCAGGGTTAGGTGATAACCCGTCGAAAATTAGACTTGGGCCGTCCTTGCCTATATCCTTACTTACCTTATCGTTCGACGCCATCCTTAGATATCCGGTAAAACCATTTGCCGGTCACGCCGCCCTTAACCCAATATTCACTACCTATGGTACATTACTAGGTGACTTTGTTGCTGCAAGCTTACTATCAACATTGAAAATTACAGCAAATCTCTCTTAGGAATGCGCGATAGGTAGTACTCACTTTTGTTTCACTGTTTCATACGCCCCCCGTCGTGCACGACTGAACAGTACTTTAGAGACAAACTCCACTATTCCCAACCATTTGAACTTAATAGGATAAATAATGAGAATACTAGTCACCGGTACGGCGGGCTTTATCGGTTCGACATTGGCTTTGAAACTAATTGAACGGGGCGACGAAGTCATCGGTATCGATAACTTGAACAATTATTACGATGTCAACCTCAAACTTGCCCGTCTCGAAAGGATCAAGACATCGTCTCTTTTTACAGACCTACGCGCTGATCTGGAAGACCGGGAAGCCATTACTGAAATATTTTCCAAATACCAACCTCAGCGTGTTGTTAACCTTGCCGCTCAGGCCGGGGTGCGCTACTCGCTGGAAAACCCCCGTGCCTATATTGATACCAATATCGTCGGCTTTTTGAATATCCTTGAAGGTTGTCGCCACCACCAGGTAGAACATCTCGTTTTTGCCTCCAGCAGTTCCGTTTATGGTGCCAACACCCTCATGCCGTTTTCGGTACACCACAATGTCGATCACCCCTTGAGTCTATATGCCGCGAGCAAAAAGTCCAATGAACTCATGGCCCATACCTATAGCCATCTTTACCGAATCCCGGTCACGGGGTTGCGCTTTTTTACGGTATATGGCCCTTGGGGGCGCCCGGATATGGCATTATTTCTATTCACCAAAAACATACTGGAAAACAAGCCCATCGATGTTTTCAACTATGGTCAACATCGGCGAGACTTCACCTATATCGACGATATCGTAGAAGGCGTGATACGGACACTAGACAAGGTCGCTCAACCCAACCCAGGCTGGTCTAGCGACAAACCTGACGCGGCCACCAGCAAAGCGCCTTATCAACTCTACAATATAGGAAACAACCAGCCCGTAGAATTAATGCGCTATATCGAGGTCTTAGAAGAGCAGCTCGGAAAAAAAGCGCAACGCAACCTGTTACCACTACAGCCAGGTGACGTACCAGACACCTACGCCGATGTGGAGGATCTGGTAACAGACGTCGCATACAAGCCGGATACCTCGATTGAAACAGGGATACAACGCTTCGTGGAGTGGTACCGTGATTACTATGCCTAGGAGCCTGTCGGATTTAGGACGATCTACTGCGGAAAAGCCGGATTTGGACAGATTTCCCGATCCTTTTCGTTACACGCTACGGCTATTCGCCTCAAACGATCGAAAAATCCGTCTCAGACCGTCTTTCCCTCGCTACGATCACCTAAATCCGACAGACTCCTAGATACTGAAAATGTTCGTGTCTATAGCTAGTAGGTTGCGGGTTAGGTGCGTGGCTAATGGTTCCGATTTGAATTCCGAACGGGGCGCGCCGTACCCCAAGCAGGTAGCGTGTCGGGGTACGCTGAACTAACCCGCCCCCCCCCCCCCACGGAAAACATACGGTCTAAAAACGCTCTGCTCTCGCCTGAACCATTTCAGGCTCATATCTTGTCGGATAAGGGGGGGTCAATAGTTCACCCTCTTTTACATAGGGATAGATCTCATCGAAACGTTTTATCTCGGTCTCGCTCACACGCCGGTAGACATTGACGCGATTTAGCTCCGCAGTGTGCCGGATACCGATGGCAGACAGAATTTCAACTACGTTCTTGAGCGTTTCATTGTGAAAGTTCTTAATGCGCTCTTTTTTGTTTGCTACGTCTAAAGCACGGTACAGATTCGGATCTTGGGTTGCGATGCCCGTGGGACATGTGTTCTTGTTGCATTGAAGCGCCTGGACACACCCTAACGCGAACATCATGCCTCGTGCTGAGTGGCATATATCCGCCCCCAGCGATAGATTCTTTACCACATGCGCGGCGTTGAATACTTTGCCTGAAGCAATGACTTTAATGTCTTTTTTCAAATTGAACCCGGTTAGACAGTCAGTGGCAAAGGCTAATGCTTCTATTAACGGCATACCTATGGAGTCACAATATTCCAGCGGTGCCGCCCCGGTTCCCCCTTCACCACCATCTACGGTAATAAAGTCCGGCTTGATCCCGGTTTTATTCATGGCCTTACATAGCGCCAGAAACTCACTACGTTTGCCTATGCAAAGTTTGAAGCCAATCGGTTTTCCCTCCGACAATTCTCTCAGTTGTTTAATGAATTGCATCAACTGCAATGGTGAATTGAATGTGCTATGCATGGAGGGAGAATGCACGGTGGTGTGTGCAGTGACGCCTCGAATTTCAGCGACTTCAGCATTGTTCTTGGAGGCGGGAAGTAGACCGCCATGACCTGGTTTAGCGCCTTGAGACAGTTTTATTTCAATCATTTTTACCCTATCAAGCAGGGATTTTTCACGGAATTTGCCAGGATCGAATCGACCATCTTCTGTACGACAGCCAAAGTAGCCAGTCCCAATCTGCCAGATCAAATCACCACCGCCCTCCAGATGGTAGGGTGTGATGCTTCCCTCGCCCGTATTGTGCGCAAAACCACCAAGCCGTGCGCCTTGGTTTAGCGCTCTCACCGCATTGGGACTGATCGCCCCATAGCTCATCCCTGAGATATTCAATATGCTCGAATGGTAGGGCTTATGGCAATCCGGCCCCCCCACCTTGACGCGAATTTGCGGGTCAATTTCAGACGCGTCAAGCGCAGCGATGGAATGGGGGATCCATTCGTATCCTATGGCATACATGTTTACCTTAGAACCGAATGGAATCGTATCCTGTACGTTTTGGGAACGATTATGAACCAAGGTACGATATTGTCTGCGAATCGGCTCGGCGTGGGTATCGGACTCCACAAAATACTGCCGCATGAAGGGGCGTAAGGTCTCCATATACCAACGCCCCCGACCAATGACCGGAAAGTTTTTCAGCAATGTGTGCTCGGTTTGCAGACTATCTCGGACTCCGAGCACTATGAGCGGTACGACGATCCATAGTAGATGGATGGCGGGCCCCCATAACCAAGCCAGGAGTAATACTATTACTAGACTCGCTAAGCCAATAAAAATAAAGTTCTTATTCATCACTAGATCTTTCCCCACCCGGGGTCGATCAAGATGCCCGGTTCTTTCTTTACCATAATAAATGAGTCGAAAAGGCTAGCCATGAGGAGGATTCGGACATTACTTATTCTTGCTCTGATCCGAAAAATCTCCGAATTTAAACCTGAAGGCCTCATGCAACATTCCCAGCAACAATGTAGAAAACAATGCCGCGGCGATGGCCATAGGCGTGGCATCAATAATCGTCGCGATGGTCTCTTGCCACTGCGGGACGGCATTTTCCAGCGCGACTCCGCTCATTATCCATAAACCAAAACCGACAATTGCACCGATGACGACACCGGCCACAGCGCCATCTGCAATAGGCGGTATAAGATCACTATAGCGCCGGATGAAGCCGTCAACGATACGTTCATAAATAAATCCTGTTGCCGGCGCCAGAACCATTACCAAAATAACAAGACTGAGGTCAACAACCAGAACCCAGATTAAACTGATAACCGAGACTCCCACACCAACGGTGATACCGGCCAGTAGTATGGCCTCGGCACGATAGATTCTGGACTCTTTGACCGCTAGAGCATACAGGGCACCGACAACTGCGCCAAGACTGGCACCGACAATAATAGGCGCCAGCGGTGAACCCATTTCCCCGCTATATAACAAATAACCAAATACCGCGAAATTAGTAAACATCGCAACCAGCAGCGCAAGCTGGGAACTGCTATACACCAGAGCACCCCCCACCGATGCCGCTACAGTTGCGCAGATAGCCGCCATCCACAAGGGTAGTATGCCTTTAACAACTTCAAATACAGGCACAAATAAGGCCGCATACAATCCGCCAACAAAGGCCCAAGTGATGCCATGATAGATAATTTCGAGCTTCGTTGGCTTGCGTTGTTCTTTATCTTCTCTGATTTGCATGATTGCTTGAATTTCCAGTCCAACCGGATAGAGCACAAGGAGGCTGTCCGAGAATGGGCCAACCTACTGCGGACCAATCTGGCTGGCCGGATTTCCCGTTCATTTTCGTTAAATATAGCCAATATTCGCCTCAAATGAACAGAATATCCAGCTCAGCCAGCCTTGTCCTCGCTACGGTCGCCATTCTCGGACAGCCTCCTAAGCTTCCATTATCTCCCGCCACAACTGCTTCACCCGAGCGCGTTCTTGAACGAACTCAGCAACATCAACCACGCTGTCCTCCCCTTGGAGGCTCAGGGAATGGACCTTATCGCGGAACAACCGGTAGATATCCCGCAATGACTGCGCGTCTTCAGCAGGCATCAGCTTACAACGTTCCAGCGTATCGAGCAGACGGATGTTGTCGGTGAATTCGGTCAGGGATGGATAGCCGTGAGTATGCGCCAGGACCCCATATTGCACCATGAATTCGATATCGGCGATACCGCCGTGATCCTTTTTCACGTCAAAGTGACCACCCGGGGTGCGTGCCAACCCCTCCCACATCTTCCGGCGCATCTCCCTGACCTCTAGCCGCAATTTCATATTGTCCCTGGGACGGTTCAGTACGGCACATCGTATCTGATCGAACCTTCGAGCAATACCCATGTCACCGGCCACCACCCTAGCCCGCGCCAGGGCTTGGTGCTCCCAGGTCCAGGCCTTTTCAAGTTGATAGCTCTCAAAGGCCTGCAGGCTGCTCACCAACGGCCCAGAGACCCCGCTCGGACGCAGCCGCGAGTCGATTTCGTAGAGTTCTCCAGCCGACGTGAAGGCCGTGAGGAAATGAATGATACGCTGCCCCAGGCGGGCATAAAAGACAGAGTTGTCTATCGATCTAGAACCATCGGTGTACTGCTGTTTCCCGGCGCTATCATGCAAGAAAACAATGTCCAGGTCAGAGGCATAACCCAACTCGATACCTCCGAGTTTACCATAGGCGGCGATCGCAAAGCCGGGTTGATAGGCCTCGCCTTCGATGATGCAGCGTGGTGCGCCATGCTTGGCTACCATGGTACGAATACAAATCTGGGATACCTTGTCCAGAATGACTTCGGCAATCCAGGTTAACTGATCACTGACCTTCATCAACGGTAGATGATCCATCACATCGGCCGCGGCCACCCGTAGCACATTGGCCTGTTTGAAATAGCGCAGCCGATCCATCAGGGTCTCCAGATCGTCTCCATCGATATAACGCAACTCTACCTCCAGCTGCTCTCTAAGCCCGTCTTTGTCCGGTGGGGCGTAGAGGGTACGCGGATCCAATAATCCGTCCAGCAGAATAGGGTAACGTCTAAGATATTCGGATATCCAGGGACTGGCGGCACTGAGCTGTACCAACTGGGACAACGCCATGGGATGTTCCGCCAGCAAGGCGATATAAACCGAGCGCTTAACGATGGCGTCGATCAGCGACAGCAGGCGCGGCAACACGGTATCGGGATCCGAGCTCTGACCGACGGCGGCGATCAATAAGGGCATCAGCCGATCTAATCGTTCCCGGCCGGCGACATTCTTTAGGTGATACACACGCCCTTCACGATGCTTGGCGAGGACCTCATAAGCAGTGCTCGGTTGCCGGTAACCCACTTGAGCCAGCAAGGCGACCGCAGGTTCTTTATCCAATACACCATGCCATAATTTAAGCAATGGCGTGCCCGACTCGTTTTCTTCTGAAGTTGAGGAACCATCGAACTGGGGGGTCGCGAACAAGCCCTCGAACAAATCGCGGACCTGCTGTCGATGTCTGTCGAGGTCGTCCTTGAATGTCCCCCAATCCGAATATCCCATGGCGAAGGCCAGCCGTACGCGATGGATATCCTCATCCGGCAACATATGGGTCTGTTGATCGGCAACCATCTGCAATCGATTCTCGACACGGCGCAGGAACTCGTAGGCCTTGAGCAATTTGTCGACGGCATAGGCCGGTAACAGTTCTTTGTTTTCAAGTAGTTTCAACACCACCTGAATACGGCGTTCCTGCAAATCGGGGTCACGGCCTCCTCGAATCAGCTGAAAGGCCTGTCCAATGAACTCGATCTCGCGGATTCCGCCCGCCCCTAATTTGACATTGTCATCTAGATTTCGGCGTTTGATTTCGGTATTGATCAAACCTTTCATCTTGCGCAAGGCCTCGAATGCGCCAAAGTCCAGATAACGCCGATAGACGAAGGGGCGCAATTGCGAGAGTAGTTGAGCACCCGCCTCTTTACCACCAGCCACCACTCGTGCCTTGATCATGGCATAGCGCTCCCAACTCCTGCCATGCTGTTGATAATAGTCTTCCATGGCATCAAAACTGACCACCAGGGGTCCGGAATCACCGAAAGGGCGCAGCCTCATGTCCAGCCGGAATACAAAACCATCGGCCGTAGTGTCGTTGAGCAACTTGATCAATCGCTGGGCCAGCCGGATAAAAAACTGGCTATTCGACCGACCACGCGCCGAATCCGTAACCCCCTCCTCCGGGAAGGAAAAAATAAGATCGATATCCGATGAAAAATTGAGCTCATACCCGCCCAGCTTGCCCATCCCCAACACCACCAGCCGTTGTGCTTCCCCGGTTTGGCCCCGTGGTATCCCATAACGCCGGCAGGCCGCTTTAAAACACCAGCTTAGAGCGTACTCTACACAAGCTTGCGCCAAGCATGAAAGGTCCTGCAAGGTTTCGTTGAGATCCGCCGTTCCGACTAAATCGCGCCAGGCAATACGTAACATTTGGGCACGCCGCAATTGACGCAGACCCTGCATTACGTCATTCTCAGAATCCGCTGCCGACAGGGCCTTGGTAATCCGCTCGTCCAGCGCGCTCGGCTGGTATGACCGGTCTAGATCGCCGCTGTCCAGAAGCTGCACCAAGACCTCGGGATCCCTGCAACATATCCCGGCGGCGAACGGGCTGGCCGCCCAAACTCGCGTGGTTTCCCTGATGCGTCCTGCCAATGCAAACGAACCCGAATGACTGAGAAAAGACTCCCAGGCACGCTCGAGCTCGGGATGCAGAACTTTGGGCACCTCACTGATCGCTGAAACAATCTGTGGTGTTAAGTGCGAGTGTGAATTCATGATTTATAGAACACCAGCCCTATTCCTGAGATTGTACGAGACTCGAAAATGGGGTTATATTCACGGGTATTTACCAACATTCAAAATACTGAGGTGCAATCATGGGTATCCTGTCGTGGATCTTGTTCGGCCTGATCGCGGGGGCGCTGGCTCGATTCCTACTGCCCGGAAGGGATCCGGGAGGATTCATCGTGACCATTCTGCTGGGAATCGGCGGGTCGGTGATCGGTGGTCTAATCGGAACCCAGCTGGGCTTTGGTAAGGTCACCGGATTTGATCTTCGCAGCATGGCAATCGCCGTGCTAGGTACCTTGATTCTCCTCTATGGATACCGGCTCTTTAAAAATCGTTAATCCTAAATTCGCAATACTCAGCACAGGGGTGGTTTCAATCGCGAACAAACGATTTAGGCCACCCCCTGCTTACTGAATAAATTGGAAAAAACCCCTCTCACTCTTCCAGCTGTTGAATGCCATCGAGATACCAGGTAGGTTTGTCGGTCTTGGCCGGACGGGTGAAATGCCAGACCTCTCTGACCCACTTCGGGCTGGGTTTTGAGGCACTGTGCTCTTCCATCTCGCGTAGCTGCGCATCGTAGAGTACCGAGGCCACCCACTGCCCGTTATCCTCTTTGACCTCGAGCAATTGGGTTCGAAGTTTTAAGATATCGGTTCGATTCCTGCCCTGCCGATCCTTCACTTGGGACTCCAGTTCATTGTAGACGGCATCGGTAGTCAAATTTCGAATATCGCTCAGCTCGCCCTTGTCCCATGAGGCCTGGAGTTGACGGTAGGCATATTGGGCACCATCCATGAAGGTACGTTCATCGAATCCGGCCGGTGGCTTAGCCGGTGCGCTCACCTGACCAGAACCTGCCCCTCGCTTGGACATCAGATCAGTATCGAAATCCCGACCCGCTGAGGTTGGATGTCGGTGTTGAAGACCGTCCCCCCCTACCGTGCCCGGTGCCGCTACCGCGCCGCCCGCCATTGCGCCCTGGGCCTGTGCCCGACGTTTGCGGGCAGCGAACAAGCGATAAGCCAGGTAGGCGATACCAGCGAACAGCAGAATATCCATAAAATTGATATTTTCGAAGGCCCCACCAAAAAACATCGCCCCCAGCATTCCGCCAAGCGCCAATCCACCGAGCATGCCCATCATCCCCCCTCGCTTAGAATAGGACTGCCGCAACTGGGCATTATTCTGCTGAGCGGGAGTGGCCGACTTAGTCGTCTGACCCGAAGGAGAGCTGCGCTTGGCAGGGGAACTGTATCCGGACTTCCCTCCAAAGGAGCGCCCTCCACCAAACCGCTTGGCCTCGGCATCACTAATTACGGCCAGGGACAGAGAAACTCCTATGAACACTGAAATCATGAACGTGACGAAAAACTTCATGGATTAACCTCTTGTCTAAATGGATAAGGGAAGTGTACTGCCTGATGGTGGAATATGTAAGGAATGTGCTCGAAATAATTTTCATAGCCGGCGGATTGCCGAAAACGGACGATAAAAAAGTTTACGGTTTACGGTTTACGGTTTACGGTTTTTCGACTGTGAACTGTAAACCGTTCTACCGTGTTAAAGCATTCCCTTACCAAAGGATTTCACCGCCTTGGCTTCAAGTTCGGCCTGCGGCTTGAACCAGCGCAGTTTTTCGTGGAGCTTGACCACTTCGCCGACGATGATCAGGGTCGGTGGTTTGACCTCATGGGTTTTTATCAGTCCTGGCAGGGTTTTGAGATCGCCGATCAGCACCGCCTGTTCCAAGGTTGTACCCTTGGTGATCAGCGCAGCGGCTGTAGTCGCGGGCAGACCGTGTTCGACCAGCCGGTCGCAGATGATCTGTACACCATGCAAACCCATGTAAAACACTAGGGTCTGCTTGGGGTGGGCCAGCATCGCCCAGTTCAGATCGATGCTACCGTCCTTGAGATGCCCCGTGACAAAGATGCAGGCCTGAGCATAGTCACGATGAGTCAGGGGAATTCCGGCATAGGCCGCACAACCGGTTGCGGCGGTGATGCCCGGTACGACCTGAAACGGCACCTGTTCCTCGATCAAGCTGGCAATCTCCTCTCCACCTCGGCCGAATATAAAGGGATCTCCCCCCTTGAGACGCAACACCCGCTGCCCCTTCTTGGCCAACCTGACTAATAACTGATTGATACTCTCTTGAGGCAAGGCATGCTTGTCTCGCTCCTTACCGGCATAGATGCGTTCAGCATCCCGGCGGACGAAATCGAGAATCGGTGGGGCGACCAGGCGATCGTACACGACCACATCGGCCTGTTGCATCAACCTCAAGGCACGAAAGGTCAGCAAATCGGGATCTCCCGGACCGGCACCCACCAGATAGACCTCACCCACGGACTGCGGGGTATCTATGGCCTGATCGATGGCCTCTTCAAGCATTTCCTGGGCGGTGTCCTCCCGGCCGGCAAACACCATTTCAGCCACCGGCCCCTGCAAGATGGCTTCCCAGAAGACGCGCCGTTGCTCCACCGTTGAGAATCGCGCCTTGACCTGGGGTCTGAACGACTCGACCAGGCGAGCCAATCGACCATAGGCGGCGGGGGTACAGTTTTCGAGCCGAGAACGCAGCAACCGCGCCAATACCGGCGAGGCCCCGCCGGTAGAAACGGCGATCTGTACCGGCGAACGATCAACAATCGAGGGCAGGATAAAGCTGCTTAACGCCGGACTGTCCACTACGTTCACTGGAATATTCCGTGCCTGGGCCTGCATGGACACCTGCCGGTTTATCTCTTCATCATCGGTGGCGGCGATGACGAGCACGCAATCTGCGAGATCATTATCTTGAAAGGCCCTAGCGATGTATTTCAGTTCCCCGTTCTGGACCTGGGTTTGCAATGCATTGCCGAGGTTCGGGGCCACCACAGTGACATTTCCACCCGCCTCATTGAGCAATGCTACCTTGCGCGCCGCGATGCCTCCCCCGCCCACTACAACGCAGTTTTTTGCTTTGATATTAAAAAATATCGGTAAGAAATCCATGGCTTTGTTACCTTAATCTATGGAAATGGGGTCAATTGATAAATTGGCAAGGGGATACGTTACTCAGCCGCCAAATCGTAACCAATTTCAAGTCCAAGTCCAAGTCGGGTGAGGTTGGTTTAAGCGAGCCGTTTGGGCCATTCGGCAATGGTTGCGAAACGTTGTGTTCAGGCCCTGTCCATCTATTTAGCCACTTCATTATCGCTGATCCCAGCGACGATTTCATCCCATTGTCGTTCACGTGGATCACCATAGCATCCGGTCCTGAACAGGATCTTCCTCCGAGTCTAAGTCATTTCATATTGGAAGAAACTCCCTGCCAACCTTGGCCGATATAGATGTATTAGTTATCAAAATGTTCTATATTCTGAGGGGATCAACGATCCATTAGAGAAAAACGCAATGAAGAAAAAGAAAATGCATGCCATGATCATGGTGAGCGGTCTTCTGCTGGGGACTCAAGCCCTAGCGACAGGCGAGGATCCCGCCATGCTGGCCCATACCTGTGCCGGCTGTCATGGAACCCTGGGTGCGAGTGCCGGAGACAGCATGCCGATCATCGGCGGCCAACCCAAGGCGTTCCTGGTGCAGACCATGAAGAATTATCGCGACGGTAAGCGGCATTCAACTATTATGAAGCGACTGGCCAAGGGTTATGACGATGCCCAGATCGATGCGATGGCAGACTTCACCTCCAAGCAGCCTTGGGTTTCAGCCGACCAAAAAACCGATGCCAAACACGTAGAACACGGTAAAATACTGCATACTTCCAAAGGTTGCGCGGGATGCCACGGCGCCACCGGCGTCGCCCCCGCACCTAACACCCCACGTCTGGCCGGTCAATATTCTGAGTACCTCTACCTGCAGATGAAGGACTACTTGAATGACAAGCTCACCATCCCCAGCTCGGCCTCGGTCATGCGCGGCATGTTAAAGGGGGCAAGTGATGACGATATCCGGGCGCTGGCTGAATTCTACGCCAGCAACAAATAACAATAATGGAGAGATCATGAGCTCGATAAAACGCAGGGATTTCATCAAGATCCTGGGAGCCGGCACGATCCTGGGTACAGTAGGTTTTCCCCAAATCGCCAGATCCGGGGCCAAGGCCAAAGTGGTAGTCATCGGTGCCGGCTATGGCGGTGCGATAGCCGCTAAGTACACCCGTCTTTACGATTCGGGGATCGATGTCACCCTGCTCGAGAAAGACAAAGATTTCATCTCTTGCCCACTGAGTAACGAGATACTCAGCGGAGAACGCAGCCTCGAATCGCTCACTTTCGGCTTTGATGGGCTGAAGAAGCATGGCATAAATGTGATCATCGACGAGGCCACCGATATTGACGCCGCCAAGAAAAAGGTGAAAACAGCCACTGGCAAGACCTATGACTATGACATGCTGGTGGTCTCACCGGGTGTCAGCTTCAAATGGGGGGCCATAGAGGGTTACGATGAGACCGCCACCCAGCACATGCCCCATGCCTGGTACGCGGGTGAACAGTCGCTGTTACTGAAAAAGCAGCTTGAACAAATGAAAGATGGCGGCACGGTTTACATCGTTGCCCCGCCCAACCCCTACAAATGTCCGCCAGGGCCCTATGAGCGCGCCGCACAGATCGCCCATTACTTAAAACACAGCAACAAGAGCAAATCCACCGTAACCATCCTGGATTGGAAGGATCAGTTCTCCAAAAGACCGCTGTTTGAGCAGGGTTGGGAGATGCATTATCCTGGTATGATCACCTGGAAAGGTGCAGCAGAAGACGGCAAAGTGGTCGGGGTTGAGGCCGAGAAGGGCATCCTGATTACCGAATTCGATGAGATTGAGGCCGATGTAGCCAACGTCATTCCGCCTCAAAAGGCAGGGATTATCGCCGAAAAAGCCGGACTCGCCGACGACTCCGGGTGGTGTCCGGTCAATCAGGCCAATTTCGAATCAACAATCCACAAGGACGTATTCGTCATCGGTGATGCCAGTATCGCCGGCAAGATGCCCAAATCCGGCTACGCCGCCAACACTCAAGCCAAGGTGGTTGCCGCGGTCATCGCGGCACGGGTTCAAGGCAAGGCGGAGCCGAAGCCGGCTTACACCAACAC
>JAAEPA010001017.1 GCA_024222475.1 Gammaproteobacteria bacterium
AGCGACAATGATTTTTACTACAGACAGCGACAATGGATTTTACTAAAGGATGTATTACGTACAGAAATAAGCATGTTGGCGCGCGCCAACAGCGATCCGATTAACTGACTGGAAGCACAGTTGCGAGGTTGCAAGTTCTTAGGCGGCGGATTGCCGATAGTAATGATAATCCTATAGCGCGCATGTGTTACTCGCACAAAGAAGATGGAATCGTTGACGCCACATCTTCTACTGTCATGCCTCCCTTGCATTTACCTGGGGCCATTACAGCACGAACGTAAGGATGCACTTGATTTACACCTACGCCGCCTGGCGCCGGTCCCAAGCATCTCTGCGGTCTCAGAGATCCCCTCATTTTCAAAGCGCCCTATAAAACAATGGGTTGCACGCACACACGAGGAATAGTGTTCCTGGCATGATCTTGTGGATCAATGGCTTAGCGAGGTCCTGAAAAAATGAGGGGATGAATGAGGCTTAATCCCCCTCTACCCCGATACTCTATCTTCGCTGGGATCAACTGCGTTGGACAGTGCGGCAAACTGGGACAGATCCAGGGTCTCGGCCCGGCAGGATGGGTCGACCCCGGCCCCGACTATGG
>JAAEPA010001018.1 GCA_024222475.1 Gammaproteobacteria bacterium
AAGGTCCAGACCACGCGCATCGAGGCCCAGATCCGCTCCAACCAGGCGCGCAGTCTGACGGGCCAGGCGGCGGCCGACGCCCAATCGCTGGCTCAGGTGCTCAAAAGTCCCTCGGTCCGTAACCTGAGCAAGGTGGAGGGCGAACTCGCCAGAAAGGTGCAAGAACTATCCGAGCGCTACGGCGACAAACATCCAAAAATGATTTCGGCCCATTCCGATTTGCGAGAGGCCCGCCGCAGTCTGCAGAAAGAGGTCAACAAGGTGGTGGCTAGCATCCGCAAGGAATATGATTTCGCAGTCACCCAGGAACAGGAAATTCGATCGCTCATCGAGGTCCAGAAAAAGGAAATCAGCGATCTGACGGACGCCAGCTTCGAACTCTCCCTGCTGGAACGGGAGGTCGAAAACAACCGGAAATTGTACGAGTCGTTCTTGGACAAGTTCAAGGAAGCCGACGTCGCCGATGAGTACGACGCCTCCAACGTGCGGGTAGTGGACCCGGCCGTAGCGCCCTGGAAACCCTTCAAGCCCAACAAGCCCCGGATGATCCTGATCGCAGGCCTCCTCGGTTTGTTGTTTGGAATTCTGGCCGCCCTGCTGCGCGAGCGCCTGGACAATACCTTCAAGACCACCCATCAAATCGAGGAGAGGCTGGTTATCCCCTCGCTGGGTATTGTGCCCATGATACACAGAGGAGAAAAAGCCGGCGCAGTCGAGCGACAGGTCATGGACAATTCCCACTCATACTTTTCCGAGAACATCAACTATATCCGTTCGGGCTTGCTGTTCTCCAATATCAATCAGCCACCTAAAACTATCCTGATCAGCTCGGCAGCCAGCGACGAAGGCAAAACCATACTGTCAGTCAATCTTGCGGCAGCATTCAGTCAGCTGGACCGCACTTTGCTGCTGGATGTAGATCTGCGCAAATCTAATATCAGCACACTACTCGGGATTGAATCACAACCGGGACTCACAGAAGTCATCACTTCTCAGATCCCGCTCAATGAGGCATTACGCTGCCTGGGATCGGAGGGTCGCCTGTTCGTGCTGCCCCCGGGGGCGGCACCACACAATCCGCTCCAGTTACTGTCGTCGCAAAATTTTCGCTCTGTTCTGGATGAACTGAAGCAGAATTTCGCTCATATCGTCATGGACGCACCGCCAATACTGGCGGTTAGCGACGCGACTGTACTGGGACATCTTGCCGACAGTGTCATACTTGCGATCAAGGCCGAGTCCACTACCCACGAGATGGTGGACGAGGCAGTGTCCAGGCTGCGCAAGTCGGGCGTTCAAGCGACCGGGGCCGTCCTGTGCCAAGCAGACACCCGCCGCATGGCCGACTATGTTAGCTACTACGACGCTAGCTATGCTAAATATTATGGTTACGGTTCCGGGCAGGATATTCCATCCGATCATGTCAGCGACCCGTCAGCCAATGTCGATTCTGATCGAGGTCCCCAGTTACATCCCGCCCGGTCTGGAGGACGAGACGCAGACCGCGGCGTACGCCCCTTTGTCCAGAAAGTCAAGCGACGGGACGCGGATCGTGGTGGTTCCGAAACCGCTTGAGTTCACTCCTGGCGACGTAGCCGTGAAGCCACCAACCCCAACGCCAATACCAAATAAAACCAGGCGGCGTTGGCTGGGATGTGGAAGTTGAATTCCACCCATGCGTGAACCAGCAGCGAAACGCCACCCGCGACACAAGCGAACAATATACCGCGCATCAAAGGGTCGCGCCGCCACCTGAGCGCCATGATCATTTTCAGGATCGCCAGACCCACCGCACTTCCAATCAAACCGTAACCGATAACCCCCTGCTCCGAAATCAATTCCAGATGGTCGTTATGGGCATGGCGTGCAAATAGGATGGTCGTCATCTGCGGATCCCTATACATTGGATAGAGGTGCTGCCAGTTACCAGCCCCGATGCCAAACAGCGGGTAATCCGCAATCATCCGGTAGGTCGCCCGATTGAGCAGGGGGCGATCGGCTTGCAAACCATATGTTTCCAGCCTGGTGATGAAGTTATCGGCACCGAGCCACGAGACAGCGACCAAAACCAGCAAGGATATCCTAGCCAAGATGCGGGCCTCCCTGGTCTTCCAGCCTCTCAAAAACAGGACAAGAATCAAGGTGGCAAAAACAGCGAAGAAGAGAGAAAAGATTGCCCCCCGGGAGGCGGAATAAAACAGGGCCGCAAACATTATGATGAGGGAAACATAAAGCCGCGCCTTGTCCTTGAGCAACCAGTCCAATACTGCTGACAACCTGATTCGCCAATTGGGGGACCGGATGGAGCGCTCGCTCAGCGATATGGACATACCCAGCGCTACTGAAATGCCGAGTTCCAACAGCGCAGCAAAGTGGTTGGGATTGGTATAGGTTCCCGAGGCGCGTTCGCCTACAGTTGCCCCATCATGATAGAAATCGACCAGGGCCCAACACGATTCTGCCAAGCTCACGAAGATGACAACGTAGATCAGTTGCCGGGCTCGCTCCCAGCTATTGATCAGAACGAGCACCAGAAAGAAAATCGAGAAATAGCTTGCTGACTTGAGAAACGCTTTCAATGAGAGGCCGGGATCAAGGCTGATGGTGAAATACTGGTCTGCGATGTCAGCAATGGCATAGCGGTATACGTTGGCAGTAGCCGGACTCAGGAACTCAATGACCTTCAGCGGTAACGGAAAGACCTGCAACAATTGATATCCCAGCGAAAGGCTCATTAGCAGAAGAATGATTCGGTACTGCTTGAGAATGCCCGTTTCGGCCAATGGCGTTGCAGACTTCAGCAACAGCCACAAAGACAGCAGACCAAACGCGGCGATTTCAAGAATGCCCAGGGACCAGGGGCGTGAGCTTCCAAGAGGAATCGGCAACCAAGCGATCAGGACGAGCAGGCCGACGTAAAGCCACTTGTCGGGTATCTCGGAACGTGGGGCATCCATGATCATTCGGTGAGCCGACGGTTCAAATGCTCGATATCTCGATCATCGCTCAGCAGCGGTCGCAACTGTTCGGTCCATTCGAATAACAATGCCGTTTCGACAACGAACCGAGGATCGTGTCGAAGTAGATAGCGAACCGCTGAAAGCAGTTTTTGGCGTACTCCGTCATCGAGATGATCCCAGAAATTAAATCCTACTCTCAGTGCAATATGCAGGACAAAAGGCTCATAGGGCGCGAACTCCAGCGCTTTACCGAGAGCGATAAATGTTCCCTCGCTACCCTCCCCATTCGCCAACCCCACTTCGGCACGCTGGGCCCACACGTAACCCCAATGGGGCCGCAGCCTGAGGGCCTGGTTAAAATAGTCGAACGTTTGGTTGCGAAAATCGGGCAGTTCCCCCCGCTGCTCACTAGCCCCCTGCGCACGATTATGGGAAAAATACGCCTGATAGAAGGGATACTCCGCATTCAAGGGATTCAATTCTCTGGCATCTCCAAGCCGAGTCCAGCCACGATCCCACTGCTCCTGACTCGCGGAGGATTCCAAGCCTGCATATAACATAGCGATTCCATTCGATTGAAAAATATCCGCCAGACACCAGATCGTCGCCCAGACCGCCAATGAGGCGCTCAATAGTGCCGCCAGCAACCAGCGCAACTGGAATAAAGTGGATTGTTCAACTCTCAATGTAGAACCTGCCTCGCTAGAACTTTCCAGAAGGTGATCCGTAAAACTCAATAAAAAACCGGTAGATATCCTCGACCGCTACTGACTGAGTGTGGGCCTGTCTATTGCCGGAGGCGATCGCACGACAGTGACTTTTGGAGTACTGAAGGGGCTTTCTTTACCCGATTTATCGATACTCGCAACCCGAGAGAAATAAGCGTGCGGCGGCAGACTTTGTTGGTTTTTAGGTAATTTGTAGTGATTGGTCGCTCCCACATACACGTCCAGGATTATCTCTTTGAATGCCCAATCCCTGGCCAACTGCAGACGATAACCCGTTGCACCTTTTACCGGCTGCCAACGAAATTCGGGGCGGGTTTCAGTCGAGCTCTCATCACCTTCGGGGTCAACAATTACCGGAGCATCCGGATGGGTATCCATTATGAATCTGATATCTGAGTTGAGGCCTTCGAGACCGAACTCATCCATGCCCCTTGCCCGCAATGCATACTGACCATTGGGCAAAGAAGACAGCGTATAATTCGGGTAAATCAACACCGTGTCAATGACTAGTGCCGTGAATGATTCATCAGGAGCAATCTGGATCCGATAGGTCTCGGCGCCCGCCACCGGCGGCCAGTCGAATGTGGTAGGCAGCGTCTCTATACGCGCGGGTAATCCGGAAAGATCCGGTCTAGTGAGCAGTGGCCGTGGCTCCATCAACGGCTTGCCGGCTTGTGCGGCGATGCCGTGCCCGGCAGTCACTATACGGCTGATCCCGGCAGCGACAACCTCGACACGCCCTTCGATCACTTCGCTGAGCGTGATATGTCGTTCGCTATCGGCCTCTACTCGAAACCTTGTCCCGCGCACTGAGGTGACTGATTCCGGCGTGATAATCTCGAAATTTGGGGGTGGCTTACGCTCGGAAGGTACCTCAACCTCTGCCCGCCCCCGCTTGAGTCGCACGCGTGTATCCACCATGACACCAGTTGCGGAGACTGCCAGCGTGTCCAGAACCATCTCGCTTTGCGCCTGTACCACCAGCGTCGAACCGTCGGCGAATTCCAACGTCACATTGCTATCGGGTCCGGTACGGATGCGATCCCCAAGCCCAAGTATATCCCCCTTGTTCAATTGCTTGGCCTGTCGTTTGCGGTGGCGGAACACTTCAGTGTGTCCCTGGTTATGCACTACCTTGACCTTAGCGGGTTTCCGTTTGAGCCAGGTCAGGGGAACGCGCAATTCGGTACCTGGTTGCAGAGGCTTTGGCTCTACGATGTTGTTGTATTGCAATAGCTTATTATAGTGATTGACATCCTTTAACAGGTTGGCGCTCAGGAACCACAGATTATCTCCCGGTTGCACGACATAGACCCAATCTTCAGCACCGAACAGCACTGACGGCCAGGTTAGTGCCCCCCCCAAACCAAGTAAAAAAAGCCAGGCAAGGCATAGCTTCCGAATCGTGCTTTTAGCAAACCCCGCGTTCGAGGCTTTACTTTGAAGTGTGTACACTAGATCTATAGTCTATGTCAGTCTAACTTCGTGCCGGCCGTGATCATAAAGATATTGGATTTGAAATCAAAAATATCCACTGTGGATTCGCGTTCCAGATAGCGGTACTCCACGCCTATCTCCAGCCAACGCAGCAGGCTGTGCCTTACGCCCCCTCTGGCATCCCAGCGAGTATCCTCGCGACCTAAGATGTCGTCGAATTCATCTCTGCCATACCTCAGGCCGCCAACCAGTGCGATGCGGGGAGTAATTGCATGCCGAACCTCTGCCCGTACTGTGTTTTTGACGAAGGCACCGGAAAATTGCTGTGCTGAATCCTGGGTATCCCTAACCGCACCGAAGCTAATCTTAGTATAGGTATTGGGTTTCCAAATGCCATCCAGCCGGAATGTCAGCCCCGACAGATCGCTAAATGTGCTGCTATCGTGCTGTTTATCCAGGTACCCGATCTTGAAGATGCCCGTGGTTATGGCCGTAATGTCCCAGGTAACGCCGGTCAGAGATCGAAACTCCTTGTTGCTTTGACTGGCCCCGATACTGCTCTTGTTCTGGAAATCAGAGTCTGCCAGGCTGGCTTCGAACAGAAGACGGGTATCGGGGGTAATCCGGTAAAAGAAGGTCCCGGTGGTGACCAACTTATCATAATCTCGGAATTCCTGGTTGTTGTTGATATATTGTCGTACGCTGTAGTCCAGCTGCGCGACGATCTGGCCTTTGCTATCGTCCCGCCCGTAGTAGAGTTTACCCAGGACATTCCAATCCCGCCATTTGTCGAATTCACTAACCAGGTTGGGGAGTGCATTGGTCTGACCAGGGGGGTCGTGGTCGCGAACATAGCCAAATTGCAACTCGGTGTTCAAACGGTAGGTATGATCGAGTAGCGCGTGGGCTGTTAGTCGGTGATCATCGTAATTCAGAATGCTATCATCGAAGTAGAATCCGTAGTTGCCTCTGTAGCCCAGGTCAAACCGGTGTTTCCCGTACAGCCAAATCCAGGCCAGGTCGGGATTTACCACGAAGATTTCGTCCGATTCTTTGAGTTCGTCAATGACGGCACGGACGTTGTCATCGTAAAGCAGTTGAATCTCAACGTTGGTGTGAAATCCGGACCTTCCCTGTGCCGAGACTGCAAATGACAACAGTGCCAAAAAGAGCGCCAGAATCACTATACCAACATTTTTTAACCTGACTCCGATCATCATAATGGTCTTTCTTACCCCCGTTAAGAGCCTTTGAAAATGCATCTGCCATCTAGTGAAAACCAGACCCACTGTTGAAGGTTTCGCGAAGGTTCTATGTCAGGGTATCATAACAAAAAAGATTCTATCCTTGATATCCACATCCCGCTTATCGACTATGCACAACACTTGCGCGTATTATAAGGTCATTTGACATTAATATTTCCATTATTGGCACAGCCTCTTAGTGTCAATCTGACTCAGTTTAGAGTGGGCTCCTCATGTGCTGCGTTATCAGTTCCACAGTGATTCCGAAAATCACCCAGACAACTTTGAATAAAAAATTAGACAACGCCAAGCTTGCCACCCTACGAAAAAAGGAATATATCTGTCACTCAATTACAATAAGATCATGCTATAGAGCTGTAAAACATACACACACTTATTCAGGGGCAAGAAAATAAACGTTGATACACGTAGCAAAGAGGTCATAATTTTCTATCTTTTTAACCTTTATCATTTATATGATTTTAGTCAGTAATCGTTAATATCATTAAAACTGACGACTGCAAGCTCATTAAATCGATGTTAGTCTCAGTATCCAAGCAGAAAATCATCATGGCCACGATAGCGGGCTTATCCGTTTTTTTTCTGGCGCTCATTGCCCATGCAAATGGCTTGTTTATGGATTTGGAACTCAAAACCCTGGACTACCGCTTTGAAAGTACGTTGGGACCGACAATGGCTAGCAAAGACATCGTGCTATTGGGGATTGATGAAGCAAGCATTGAAAGCTACGGCCGCTGGCCATGGCCTCGCGACCGATTCGCCGATCTTGTACAGTATCTGAAAGGAGGGGGTGCAAAGGTCATCTCCTTCGATATCCTATTCCTCGAAACCAATTACAATTCGCTGGATTCTGATGTCCGCTTTGTGCAGGAGGTTCGGGAGGCCGAAAACGTCTTTCTTTCATCCATTATGCACAATTCGATCGGCAGTGGTTCACCCCAACCGGCTGACGTTAATAACGCCCCCAATAGTGAGTCAATGAACATACTGCCCATTGAAGATGTTGCTGTGAGTTCAGGATCAAGAATCAAACGCTTCGAGGGATTCAAGTTGCCGTTTCCTGGGCTTGCGACAAACTCACAAGGCCTGGGTTTTAGCAACGTCTTCCCCGACATTGACGGCACAACACGCCGACTGGCCCTATTCGCTCAAGCACAAGGTTCTGTAATCCCACAACTTTCAACGTCAATCGCACTACACTTATTGGGGGTAGAATCACTTAAATTAGAATCCTCCCGTATTCAGATCGGATCAGTGATCATTCCCGTCACACCGCTGGGCGATATGCTCATCAACTGGCATGGCACACTCAAAGACAAGACTTATTCTACCTATTCCGCCGGGGCGGTTTTGAACTCCATAGAGCAGTTTAACGACGGTTCCACTCCTATGGTGCCGCCTGAAACCTTCAAGGATAAGATTGTATTCGTCGCTGCGACAGCTCCCGGGATCCAGAATCTTAAGGTCACACCACTCTCGACGGTAACCATGGCGACCTTAGTCAACATGGCCGCACTGGACACCATACTCCAAAAACAATTTATCTATCCCCCCAATGCCTGGAACTTGATCCTCTGCACCCTGATTCTCTGCCTAGGTGCATCGTGCAGTATTGTGCTATTTAAGCACCAGATATTAAAGATCGGCTTTTCAATTGTGCTCGGTGCTGGCTATTTCCTGGTCGTGATGTGCTCATTCGTCTTTTTTGGAATCTGGTTAGAGCTAGTCATCCCTGAATGCTCCTTGTTGGTTACCTTTGTTATTGCCTCTACTATGGCCTACCTGTTTGATCAACAACGCTCCCAGGCGGAACTGAAAAGAAGGGCTTGCCAGCAGGCGGCTATCGCAGACCTGAGTCAGCAGGCACTATCGGGCATGGACATTGCCGCACTCATGAACGCCACATGTCAAAAGGTGGCACAAACACTTTCGATGGAGTACGTCAATGTAATTGAACTTCTACCTGGGCAAAGCGCAGTGCAGTTATGTGCAGGCATGGGATGGAAGGAAAGCCATATAGACCATGCACGGATAGATATAGCTCCACATTCTATAACCAGCAAAACACTGGCCTGCGGTAAGCCGCTAGCGATTGAAGACATCAACTCGATTAACTCTTATACACCCGACCCTTTACTTAATGAACACGGCATCGTCAGCAGCATGACCGTAGTCATACGAAATCATATGGGTCCTCCCTTTGGTATTCTGGGCACCTATGCCAAAAAGCGTTGGCAATTTTCCGACAGCGACCGGCACTTCATCCAGAATGTGGCCAATGTACTGGCTCAAGCCATTGCGCGAAAACGATTGGAGCAACGTTTGTTACATGATTCGCTTCACGATAGGCTCTCGGGGCTACCCAATCGAGTCCTATTCATGGACCGTTTGGAGCACGCCATCCAGCGCACACGGCGATATGACAATTATATATTTGCAGTTCTCTTTCTTGACCTCGATCGTTTTAAGGTGATCAATGACAGCCTGGGACATCATATTGGTGATC
>JAAEPA010001019.1 GCA_024222475.1 Gammaproteobacteria bacterium
AATCACCAACAAAGGGGTACCCTGGCTGGTGTGGCTATTATGGGGTTTCTGTCGGCGTTGATCGTCGGACCCTGTGTCACAGCCCCCTTGATCGGAGCCCTGATCTATATCGCCGATACCGGCAATGCGCTATTGGGGGGCGTAGCCCTGTTTGCGCTGAGCATGGGTATGGGTGCACCCCTGCTAGTGATCGGCACTTCGGCAGGCAAGTTGTTGCCCAAGGTCGGCCCCTGGATGGAGGCCACCAAGGCCGTGTTCGGCGTATTATTACTCGGTGTGGGAATATGGTTACTGGAGCGCATCCTTCCCATTGAAACCATCATGGTACTCACCGGAGTGCTGCTTATCGTCTCGGCGATCTACATGGGTGCAATAGACACCATAAAACAGGAGACATCGGGCTGGTTTCGATTATGGAAAGGAATGGGGCTGGTCATATTGATCTATGGTGCCTTGCTGTTAGTCGGTGCCGCAGCCGGTAGCAAAAGCATCTTGCAGCCCCTGAAAGGAATCGTGATGGCCAGCAGCGCCACATCACTCAACCAACACGGACTAGAATTCGAGCGGATCAAGGGTATGCCCGGTTTGAAGAGCGCCCTGGATAGGGCCAGCCAAGCGCAGCAACCGCTGATGCTCGATCTGTATGCAGACTGGTGTATCAGGTGCAAGGAGATGGAGGCCTACACCTTCACGGATGCCAAGGTTCAAGCGGCATTGAATAATGTCATTTTGGTGCAGGCCGACGTCACCCGCAATGACGAAGCAGACCAGCAATTGCTCAAGGAACTTGGCCTGTTTGGACCGCCGGCAATTCTTTTCTATACCGATAGCGGACAGGAGCGACGTCCATATCGGGTGGTGGGCTTCATGCCTGCCGAGCAATTCAGTCAGCATGCAGTTAAAGCCTTAAATGGAGATGCGACCTTATGACCAAAAAAAAACAACGCACGGGACTCGCGCTTACGACCTACCTGGTCGTCGCAATGGCTGCTGTCACTGCGGGGTTTGGGCTCTATCAGCTATGGAACAAGATGCAAACCCCCATCGCCGTGGCTCAACCATCCAGTGCTCACCCTTCCGCCGGACTTGACATCATCGGTCAACATCGTCCTGGATTTTCCCTACCCGATCTCAATGGGCAGCTGTTATCGATAGACCAATGGGACGGCAAGGTTATATTGATCAACTTCTGGGCGACCTGGTGCCCACCCTGCCTAAAGGAAATACCCGCCTTTATCGAGACACTTGAAACCTATGGTGATCGTGGTTTTCAGATTGTCGGGGTGGCCATTGACGAGCCTAGCGCGGTCAACGACCTTATCAAGGATCTAGGCGCACAATACCCACAGATGATCAGTGCTGACGATGGGACAGAGCTGGCCAAGCACTACGGTAACCGCTACGGCGCCTTACCCTATAGCGTACTCATAGACCGAGAGGGCACCATCCGCTTTACCAAGTCAGGAGAATTGTATCGCGAGGTACTTGAGTCTCATTTGGAAAAGCTGCTTTAGCCCAGATATTTCATAAATTGCACACGCCCTCGCTTGATCTTTGTTTTCACAAGAATTTTTGCTCAGTCGGCCGTAATCGTGGATACGCCGCTCCTTCGCATAATCCCTTGTGAAAACAAATCTCTACGCGATCAT
>JAAEPA010001020.1 GCA_024222475.1 Gammaproteobacteria bacterium
CGGCAACCACGTCAGGGAAAATCGACCGTATCAATATCAACAGCACCAGCGAGTCTTTCCCGCCAGAAAAAGCGATATATACCTTCCCGTCCCACCTGTCATACCAAATACGGGCGCGACCGATCGTCATCCGCACCTTAGCCTCAAGGGGTAGGGATTGCAGTTGTCTCAGGTCGCCTGCTGTGTGTTTCATGGTAACAACTCTTTAAGGGCCAGCATAATCAATCGCTGGTTGGCCATTAGCCGCCTGAATTTTGTATCATTAGACCACTCAGTGTTGTCAAACTGCGCCCGCGCGGTAGCATCTTCGATGGCGGTCTTTAATTCTTGCTGGTCGCTGTGGCTCATTATTCCCACCACTCCAATAGCGGCTTAATGTATTTGTAGTATATAGCCGCTGACGCTGCGGTTGTCAATAGAATTATTCCCGCTATCAAAGCGTCATGGGCCTTGTCGCGTATTCTTTCATCGTCGCGTCTGTTCATTGTGTCTTCTCGCGGGGCGTTTCCTCGGTCACTAGCCCCTCTATTTCGTTCCGCGCTTCTGTGTACCCGTCCCAATTGTCTACACCCACAGCGTATAGTGCATTAAGCAAATCGCGCGCGGTTACTAATTTATCGTATTGCGCCTTCGGAATCGTAACTGTGTCCATTTTCGTTTCTCCTTAATCCTCCACCTCGACGCCAGAAAAACGTTTAATAAAACTGACGCCGGGTGGGGTTTTGTATGACCAACAAGGTCAAGCGTTCAATTCTTTTTTTGTCAATTCACCTACCGCGTGTACTAAAGCCAACAAGACTTCGGGCGGTAGCTTCTTAATATAACTGCTCAAACCGTGCGCGTCAAGGCTTTTCTCAACTTGCGATCTTATTTTTCGCGTGATAATCATTGTGCTGGCCTGTATACGGGCAGTGGTCGCCGCCGCCCCGCCTTGTCTACCCGGTGCGCCCACCCTTGGATTATCGTTCCATCCTTGATGCCCTGTTGGATTTTTTCGTAAGCGGATGACCTACTGATAGGGTCTTTCAATGACGCCCGTATCTCCGCTGCTGTCTGTCCTTCGTCATCAGGCGCGCTCCACCCCAAAAGAGCCTTCCAATCTGTCGGCGACGGTATCTCTAAAACTTCGTTGTGCTTGCCGCTTGTACGCTTGTCGGTAGTATTCGATTGTGCCATTTTATCTCTCCCTTCGGGCCTATGTCTACGAACGAGAAACCATAGTCCACCGTCCCGCTACATTGACGGGAACCGAACTTCGTACCCATCGCCTGCAACGCTGGCAGGGTCGCCATGTGAACTTCGCTATCGCCTCGGTACTTCATGTAGTGTGAGAAGTAGTGAACGTGTGATCGGATGATTATGTCCGCTCTGGGTTGCGCCTTGTTCTCTGCCCATATCGCGTTCCATAAATCCTCCTTAATAACCGCCGTCGCTCTGCCGTGGGGGATTCCTGAACCGCCAACCTTGTGCTTAACGTCAAAGACTTTACCATTCACTTCGGGCCATTCGTGAGAGCCGATGGTGACTTTGTTCGTCCACGCTTGCGCGTCCATCCATTCCGCAATGCGCGTCTCGAAATCTTCCTCGGTTCCTGTGTGGTATGGTGTTCCGAATGTAAAGCAATAATTCTTCGCCCGGACAACCGATAAGGCTTTCATCGCCATATCCGCTTGCTCTTGCCTGTCAGGTGCTATCAGTTCAACGCCACCTGAACGCGAACCGTTCCCGTCAATAGTATCGCCGTTGCATATTGCAAGGTGGAATGGTTTGAGTTTGGTAATTTCTGACACCCAGAACTTCCAGCACGCATCCTGTATCTTGTGGAACTTGTGCCGCAGGTGTACGGATAGGAACTTGTAATCGTCGGGGTCTGCTGGCTTCTGTTGCCACGCGGGGGGCGTTAAGCCTACCTGATGCCCGCAATGCAGGTCGCCGCACAGTAATACTCGTTTGTGTCCTTTGGGTACTTTCATGCTGGTTCCTTTATGTAATCCAGATAGTTGATATAGAAACAAGGCTTGCCGATAGATTCAGCGTAAGCCCATTCCGCTTTAAGTCCTACAGATTTACTCCAGTCCACCAGCGTTACGATGCCGAACTCGTCACACGCTTTCACCCAATGTAAATCCTGACGCTTCCAGATGACTGTCTCGTCCCATGCTGAATGGATATCGCACAGGTTGGCTAGGTTGTGGGTGTGTGCTATCGGGGAGAATACAATCTTGCCTTTCTTCATCAGTTCGCCCGCTACCCGACAGACCATATCATGCCGCCATTGCATTACAAGGGGCTGTTCGTGGGTGTAGGGGCAAGCTAGGTAGATGCTCTTTTGTGGGTTGCCTATCATGGTTGCTTCCTCTCCCCGTTTTGTTGTCTCCGGGCTCTATTCCTGTCTTCCCTCCACCGCAACCGAAACGCCAAGAGGTTGTCAATCGCTCCCTCAAGGGCGTCTAGCTGTGTAACATGACCACCTATATCCACTTCGTCACTGGCTGCATCATATTCGATTTTAAGTCCCGCCATTGGCACGCAGAGGCCCGGGCCTAATTCATAGCGCGTTGGTTTTACCGCCACGATATATCTCATTCTATTGCTCACTTCGTCACCTCGTCAATTTGCTCTTGTATCTTGCGGATGTACCGCAGATGGTATTTATAATGGATTGGGAGCCAATATTGTCGCCACCAGCAGTACAGGCCCGCCCTGTCACGCCTTACCCGTTGCGTGTCGGTGGAGTCGGGTTCCCGTGTTCGCGTCAACGCCGCGCAGAATATCATCATTCGCGTACCGTTTGACGTTGTGCCGTACTCTCTGGCTAGAATATTGTACTCGCATCGGAAACTATGGGCGCGATAGCCGTCTTCGATGTGGTTGGTTCCTGTGGCCTCATGGACAATCATAGACAACCACTTCCCAACCTTCGCGGTGTGGTCGGTGATAATCAGAGGGTGTTCTTTCAAATCTACGGGTGAATAATGTTCTGGTCTGCACGGTTTATCGCCTTGCTTTTCTTCGGTCACTTCCCTCCCTAACGCGGTGCGGATTCGTGTTACATTGGCTTGGAACGCTCGCTGGCGATGCGCCTTCGCTTCGGGTAGCAACGGGCCTCGGTGGGTTGTGTCGATGCTTTCGAGTCGGTGCGATCGTGGGCGGCAGGGTTTAGTTGGCATTGGTGGCCTCGCTCGCTGCTTCGGCTGCTTCGCGGGTGCTGTACAGGTCGAAAGCATACCATAGGCCGCCGCTGTGTCCGTTTGATATAGTGTAAAACCCTATTTCGTCAACGCTACCCGGGAAGTAATAGTCCGCGTATGGGGTCATAGGAACCCCATCAGCCGTCTTGGGCAGTTTATCCACGATAGCCTGTAGGCGTTCGATCTCCCGCACAGCCCACCCGCACACACCGCAAGCAACATCACCGTCAACCAACACCGCTAGCTCTCTAAGTTGTTCTAGCATTTCTCTTCTCCTTCCACGCCCACCGCAATACTACAGAACTCGCGGGCATTCTTTTGGGGTTCCCGGCACGCTCTGCCCACTTGTTTGTCATTTCGCGGATTTCCGTTACGCTCAGGCTTGCCACCCACGCTTCATAGTCATCCTTCTCGGCTTGCTCCGCGTTCGCTCGTCGGCGATTTTCCGCGATTGCGTTAGCGAGCACGTTGCTTGAGGCGTCCTTGCGTTCAGTCTGGTGTCTCGCCTTGTGTGCATCGTCACGTTTCTTGAGTATGGTGTTGGCGATGTGCCACGGGCCGAAGGATTGACCTGCCTTCCGGGTATCCTGCCAGAGTCTAATTGATTGGTCAATCGTGGAATGGTCGCACTCCATAACGTCTGCAAGTGATACCGCTGACAGGATAAACCGTTTTACATTGTGCGGGGGGATGCTTATCGGGACGGGCAAGCCCGCCTCATACGCTGCGTTGAGTAGCTTTCCGATGTGCGCCGCCGCTGTGTCTTCTGGTAAGATGCCCATTATTCTGGTATCCATTCGGGGCATGTTTCAGGGCTGGCGGTATCTGTCCACGTTAGAATATTAACACACCGCCACTTGTACATGCTTCCAGAGTCTACATACTTCAATCCGTCATGCACCACCACAACCCTCAGCTTTTCTCTCGGCGTTCGTATCCTTGTCCCCACAGGCAGGCTCTTGAGCCAGTCAAGGCCCTTGAGGGGGGCGGGTTTCTTAAGGCGCACAACGATCTGAGATTCAATACAGGCTGAGTACCCTTGAATATCGTGTATTTCATTTCCCTTTGCCAGTTCCAGCACCGCCTCCCCTATCTGCATCGCTTCAGGGGCTTCGCAGGGGGTGAGGGTCAGGTGGACGTATTTTTCCATCGCATTGCCTTGAGATACACAAACGCCCTTGCCGATTGGACCCACAAAAGGCTTCCCTTTGGGTATACAGCAACGTTTTGTATGTTCATCTCGCCTGAACCATTCGCCTGTGTTCGGGTCGTAAACTTGTAATGGTTTCAGTTGTTCCATAATCTTATCCTTTCATAATTATTATAACGCTACCAAGTGTCTAGTCAAGCGCGTCTATCATTTTTTGCCATTGCTCGTATTGTCCCCGCCAATCGGGATGGGGGACGAATCCCACGGTTAGCTTCTGGTGCTTCCGCTCGGCTTCATGGAATACCCACCATGAATGGTAGTTAGGCAGCTTCGCTTCAAGTGCGGCAATGTACGCCTCAATCGCAAGTGGTAGGTGCTTCTGGTGCGGGGAGCATGTCTGGTTGTTCAGGTGATGGTCCTTGCATAGTGGGACAATGTTCAATAGCTCCCATCGGTGGTAGCGGGACATCGATTTCTCAATATTATGATGCCCGCAGACTAACTCCACTTCGGGTTCCATCTTCCCGCAGATGAAACACGCTTGGCGGTGCATGTACTTAGCGACAGCCGCCTTACATTTATTGTTCCAGTACGGCGAATCCATCTTATCCTTACGCTTCTGGAGCGCGGATTTCTTCTTGCGTTTGGGCTTTCTGGGTTTTAATCCCGTCTTGGCGCGGAGTGGAGTCTTGCGTTTCAATTCTGTACGCTTCATAGCACCACCCTCTCGAATTGATACCGCCATACCCACGGGTTCAACGCCCACGGGAACGTCGGGTTAATGGAATCCCAAAAGGCGGGCCATGCTTCTTTTGCTGAATATCCGCCACATGAGCATTCACCCGGATCAACACACACGCCTTCGCCATTGTAAGATGGATGTGTTATTGTATGACCGGGGATATGCCAGTCGCCGTCCTCCCACAAACTCGCAAACCCTTCGGCTGCTACATCCGCTTCGGTAATATCCCGCGAATCATCCGGCCTCACGTCCAGAATCTTGATATGCGTGCGGGCAAGGTTGAACGGGAGGAACAGGTTGGGTATTTTATGCCAACCAATAGCATCAGGCTTTTTCGCTAACCATTCATCGGGGCACATGAAAAGAATATCCCTACCGGTGGCCTTGAATTTCCATGATAAACGCCCCGTCGCGGATGTGGTTCGTACTTTACGACCAAATCGCCAGTGCGTTTCCTTCACCGCTACGACCATGCCGGGGCGGTAGCGGGGAACCATCATCTTCCACGGATACCAGCCAGAGCCATTGTCAAACGCCATTTCCCACCAGCCATCATCCATGTCTGGGATGTCGTTGTACCAATGGACAGGGCCATCTGGTTGCCAAGGTGTCAATCGTCTCGTCACCGTCTTGTCCCCGTCGTACGCCTTCTGTGCAAGCGGGGGCGTCATAAGCATTCCGTATTTCTTCATGGTTGCTCCTAGAAAGGGATGTCTTCGCCGCCAGCAGATGCGCCGGGGTCGCCGGGGCCGGGTGCGGGAGGCGTGTACGGTGCTGGTGCGGGGCTTGCCTTCGCTTCGCCCTCGCCCAAGAACTCAAACGATTGGACGGTAACGCGGTGCTTGCTTCGCTTTTGTCCATCTCGTTCCCAAGTGGAGAATTTCAACTTGCCTTCAACCAGTATCGGCTTGCCCCGCCCGAAGTGTTCGTTAATAACCTCGGCAACGCGACCGAAGGCTTGGCAATCCATGAACATCGTTTCTTCTCGCTTCTCGCCGTCCTGCCCCCTCCAAGTCTCGTTGACCGCAAGGCCAAAGTCACAGACGGGTTTTTGTGCTGGCGTGAAAGATAGTTTGACATCTCTGGTGATTCGTCCCGCAAGTATTACACGATTGTAGTTTGTACTCATTGTTATTCTCCTGCGTTTAGCATTCTTTCGAGTTCATTCGCATCACCCATTCTGGTGATAGCGTCATCTTTTGTGAAGTTCTCGCCCTCGGCGTTTATCAGGCGCAGCTTCGCGGCTGCGCAAGCTTCTTTGCCGAACGTGGTCACAAGGGCTTTCAGCTTGTCGGCGATTGGATTGGCGGGTGCTGGTGCTGGTTTCGGGGTTTGCTGGACAATCTCGCGTTCATAGCTATCGTTCTCGATGTCGCCCTGCTGTCCCTTGGTGGGGATGCAGAACGTCTGCCACACCGCGTACTTCATCGCCGCGCTCATCGCCTTGGATGCTGCCTTGTCGCCCGTGTCCATCGACTCGCCGATTGTGATAGCCTCAACGTATGAGCCATCGGGCGCGGTGAACCGATACGCGACTTTCAAGATAACGCGACACGCTGATTTCTCCTGTCTTTTGCCGCCCTTGTCCGTGGACACCACGACAATATCAGACACAACGTGTTCTAGGACGATGGGTAATATATGCACGCCCAGCTTTGCAAGCACGGGGCCGACGCAATCATACACCGCGTCAATGCCTCGGAACTTGTATCTGTGAAAGCTGTTCGTCTGGTCTTTGGCAACGTGTCCGATGTCGCCCATAATCTTGGGGATTAACTCGTAAATTTGTCCTTGGTCTGTGTCTGTCATTATTCCTTCTCCTTCACTGCGTCGATAATCTTCGCTGCTATTTTGGACGCGTCGTCATGCTCGCACATCGGGGAGCATATCATCTCGCAGACCAAAAGCATCATCGGGGCTTGCGCTATAAGTCTCGCATTGGCCTTGCCTGACGGGTCGTTGTATACCGTAGCGATTGCGAAGTCCTTGTGACCGTTTACCTGTCCAATGTCGTACCGTGTAACCCTACCGCTACCCGCTGGCACGGTTGTCTTCCAATACGTCCATGCTCCGGGCGTGTAACTACTCTTTTGCTTGCTCATCGTTCTTTCCTTTCTTGTTTGGTTTCCAGTAGAACTTCTGTTCTGATTCAACATTCTCCACCCATATCTGCGGACAATCTTCGGGTAAAGCGTTGATCGTTATTGATTGCGTTTCCTTCGTGTTCACCGCGTCCGGGCAGTTCGCTTTCGCCCACGCCAACGCTGTCGCCATGTCGAATCCAGACCGATAGATACGCTTCACCTTGGCGGGAGTCTTGCGGAACCCCACACGCCCAAACAGCGTATCAATGAATTGCTGCTTCTTACCCTTGAGTTTGGCGAATATCGCACAACGTACCATCTCGCCCCACTTCCACTCAATCGCCTTGCGTCGGTTCTCCACGCCTTTGAGCATCTTGGCGTGGTTTGCGTCCAGCTTGGCGACTTCGTTAGTGTAGCGGGCGTTTATGGCGTCCTCGTCGGCTTGTATGCGGTTCAATGTGCGGGCGTAGGCTTGAATCTCGTTGTCATCTGGATCACGCTGAGATTCTATCTCGTCCATGAGTATTTGTAACTCGTCGGTCATTATGTCTTGGTCGTTCATTTGGATTGTCCTTTCGCTTTGGCTATGGCAGCAGCAAGCTTACAGTCTTTATCGTGCCCTGAGTCTTGTGTGTATCCGCACCAAGGGCAGTAGTGGTTTCCGCTTTCGGTCTCTGCGCCCCACTCAACCTCTTCACACGCTTCCAGTAGGTCAGAGGCAGCGTGATATAGGCGGTTCCGCTTTTCTGTCACCGTACACGCTGCATTATACTTGGCGCGGCTTTCTTCTCGCCTCTTCTTCTCTGTGTCAGGGTGATGCTGCTTGCACCAGCCATCTTTTACTGCCTTACGGGAGCATTGGTAGAAGCCGACTCGCATTCCACCCTGTGCGACACTCGCCTTGCAGCGGCTAGGGTCGAGGGGCTGGTCGAATTTATTACTCTGGGTGTATTCAAACGGGGTCACAATCACATTCTCCTTTCAAGGTCTTCTGCCATCAAATCTCTCAGTGTATCCATTTCCTGTTGCTCCTCGGCGAGCAAGCGTGCCTCATACATTGCGTCATCTCTGTCTTGCATGGTTAATCCTTTCGTTAGTGTACCATCCGCACGCCATCGCTGTCAATCTCGATAGAGTAACTGGTTATTCCGTAGTGTGCGTCGATTGCTTTTTTACTCATCACCGATGGCTTTGGCGGTGTCCAGTATGCGTATCCCCACTTGACGAACGGAATCTTTCGCAAGGCGCGCATCCACCATTTATCACGGGCCGGAATCGGGATGAATCGCCAATCATATTTAGTCTTACGCATGGTGTTTTCCTTTCAGTGTTATTATACGCGATACCAAGTGTCCCTTTCAAGAAAATAATTGCCGGGCTGGGCGAAAGGAGATAACTCCCAACCCGGCACACAACACACTTCGTTATTCGGATTCCAGATGCTTCTGCGCCATTGTCCTTGCTGGACAGGCGGGGAGGTTTGCTATCTCTTGCAATATCTCGCGGTCTGTTTTGGGGGGTGTAGGGGTGCGGAGGATGATGCGCGGGCCGATATGGGTTACATGGTCGCCGTAGTAGCATGGGGCTATATTATCGGGAGTCAAGCCTCTCTCCGCGCTCGGCTTCCTAAACTCTCCCGTCACGTTCTCCCGTTCTTCTTCCGGTACGGTAGCAAGC
>JAAEPA010001021.1 GCA_024222475.1 Gammaproteobacteria bacterium
ACTCTGCTAATGGTAAGCGGGTCGCCGGGTTTCCATTGTTTCCAAGGCATCTTCCAGTCCTTCCGTTGGGCTATATAGGGGTAAATTTAATTTTTTGGCCTTGTCCGTAATCAGCCCCGCATTTAGCGGACGGGGTGCGTTACCGTAAACGTGCCCGGCAAATATCAGGCTGTTATTCGGTACGCCCAATATCCTGCCTATGTTCCAGGCCAATTCGAAACGAGAAACCACTTGATCGCCTGCGATGTTCAACACTCCGCTGATGTCTTGCCGGGTGGCCTCAAGAACGGCTTCTGCAAAATGGGGGATGTAGGTGGGATTGCCATAAAGCGTTATAGGCACACTAACACGCTTGCCTGCCAGTAAAGTTTTTGCGATTTTGGTTATAAAATTAGCACTATCACGGTCGTATAAGCAAGTGGTTCGGATTATCAAATCATTTGTCTTGCCCCGATTGCGTAGGGCTAATTCTCCGCCTAATTTAGACCAACCGTATACATTAATCGGATTAGGTGCGTCCATTTCTGTATAGGGTCCCATCTGCCCATCAAAGACATAATCTGTCGAAATATAGACGATTTTTCCAGGGTAGACTTGTCCCAGGCCATAGGTGCCTCCCGCATTAACGCTCATCGCTTCCAACATTTGAGTCTCGCAAGCGTCCACGTCGGTTTGCGCCGCGGAATGGATGATTGCGTCAGGTTTGATCTTTAGGATCGCTTGGTTAAGCTCGTAGAAATCTGTCACGTCTGCGTCCAACGGGACACAGC
>JAAEPA010001022.1 GCA_024222475.1 Gammaproteobacteria bacterium
ATCCACCACCCACGCTCTGCTAAAAGCCGCCGTGAGAGCGATTCAAATCGCCACAAACCACGCGCCAAGCAACTATCTTGATTGCGATAATGTGACACACGCCAACTGCGTTCTGCTGTCTTACACGCAATCTGGCGCGATTCAGCGTGAAGCGTCAAATTCGTTCTGGGTGCGTGTGAATTGGGTTATCGTGAAGCTGGTTGCTGAATGAGTTATTACACAGGCAAAGTATCGAATATCCGCATCGCAGATTCTGGCGGCTGGACGGTTATCAGTGCAGACGTTGAGGCGGGTTATGGCATAGTACAGGTATACGTTGCGGGTATGCTCATTGGCGCGGCTCCCGTGGTTGCGGAGAAGGTCAACTTCACCACAAACCTACTCGGTTCAATCGACCCTGTTTCACTTTTAGCGGTTGACGGTTCCGATGCTGATATAGATTACTGGTCAGTTGCGTTCCCCGAAGCGGACAGCGCGGGCAATCGTATCAAAGTCCAGATGACCACCACCGAGGGGATGAAGACAGGCTGGAAGTGGCGCGTCACTGTTGATGGTACGATTGAACATGAAACGGACATCTTCCCGAACTCGCAAGGTGCTGGGGGATGGGGGATTAAGTGGGGCGAAAACTGGGGGCATGGCCCGTTCGGTGCTGGATGGGGCCATGATTGGGGGGCGAACTGGGGGCATGGCGGGGGGATTGTCTTGTCGTGGTTCAGTGAACCCGTTGTCAGTGGTACTTATGCCGTTGCGGTTTCGACGATTGATCGTGCAGGCAATGTCTCCACCGCTGCTACTGACAACGTGGTTATCGCTACCTATCCACGACCCCCCGCCAACCTTGTCGTATCGAGTTACGTCTTAGGGACGGACACTCTGAATTTATCTTATACTGCTTCTGAGGACATCGCATAATGGCAAACCCTACCGAACTAGCATTGAGTACCGCAGAAGCGGCGGCGTTGGAAACCACAACAGACGCCAACACGGGCAGGCGATACCCTAAAGAATCGGAAAACTTCGTAACCACAGGCATCGAGGAACGCGCCAAGGCTAACCGCATCCTCTCGCTGACCAACCAACTAAGACTTGTAAAGACTGGTTCAGGCTTAGGTTATGGCGTATGGTCTGGTGATTTCTCGGTAGGTGCAGCGATACGAACATACGCTGGTGGGACGGGTACGCTTGCAAACGACGATACCAACTATGTCTATCTGACAACCGCGAGTACTCCGGTGCTTACTGACAATGTGACCGGATGGCCTACCACGCCACATATCCGCGTTGCGGTTGTTCTTACTGGTACGGCTTCGGCGGCGGGTACAACTTCCGAGTATAACGAGGAGGATATCACCGATCATCGTGGTTCTGCTGTGTTCGCGGCTCAGGTACAACCGGGTATAGTCGGGCATGTTTCTCAATCGTTGGAGTTCGGCGACTTCACAGACAACACAGACGCGACAGGTTACGTTGACTTCGATACGAACATCCCCGCGAGTGCTATCGTTCTGGGATGGGAGGCGGTTGTCTCTACGGGATTCACAGGCGACACGACTGCGGTTATCCAAGTCGGCATCGCTGGCGACCTCGACGCATTTTCCGCAGACACGGCACAGAGCGTTCTTGCTGCCGCTTCGGTTGGTTCTGGTGCGCTGGCGTTGGAGGCTTATCGTGGCGCGGCGACTACCCCAAGGGTGACGGTTACGGGCGGCGCAGACTTTACGAGCATATCCGCAGGCGTTATGGTTGTGACCATCTTTTACATCGACCTGAAATAATGGCAGACAAGTATAATCTTTATGTCGGCAAGGGCGACCTGTCCGATGTTGACTTCTCAACCGTTGCGGCGACTTGGGGCGCGGGTTCTACTGGCTCGCTTGTGGGCTATGGTTTTGAAGCGTCCACCAAGTATACATTGGTCTTGCGTCCCGAAACTGACGCGGGGCTAGAGACTCCATCCATATCCGCGATTGTGGAGTTCGTCACAGACGGGGCGGGAGAGTGGACAGGATTACGACCCGCTCCGATATACGGCTTAACGTGGGAAGTGCGGTCAGGCGGCGTTATACGGCTTTCTTGGAACCATCAGACGGGCATAGGCGCGACACCTACCGACTTTGAGATAAACTACGGGACAACCCCGAGCGCTACAGGCACAGCGACCACCGAAACTTATACTGGCGCAACTCGTTACACAAAAGATATTACATTGAGCGATGGCGTCACTTATTGGTTTTCGGTGGTTGCGCGTGCTTCCGGGCTTGACTCTCCACCGACTAGAACGCTTGGCGTTACCGCAGACGCTTCCGCACCCGCACAACCTACCATAACCACAGGACAAGCATGGCAACCGCAGTAAAAAGAAGTACACTTACCGCTGATCTGCCTAGCACGTTTTTCACCGTGTTCGTTGCCCCCCCTCTTGGTACTGGGTGGGGTGCGTATGGCCCGACTCTCTACAAGCCGTCTGTATTGTCCGAGGCTGACGGCGGCGAGATGTCTACGCTTTCGATGTCCCTTGAACTGGGCGCAGGGCCGGACGATTTCACGCAACGGTATGTCGATAAGATCACCCCGATAGTACCCGGCTCGCGTGTGAAGCTTATTGGCACTACGTTCCAAGAGTACCCCCATAAAGAGGAGGAGAAAGAGTGGTTCATCGGTTATATCGGGCAAGAGAATAAACTCCTCCAAGGCTCGCCACAAGCAGAAGCGTTGAACATCACAGCCTACGGGCCTGAATGGTTACTTGCTGGCAAGGTGGTTAAGGGCCAATGGTACGCGAATCAGGCGACAGAAAAAAGCCTCATCTCTAACGGGCCGGGCGCAAGCACTGTCACCAGAGAGAACATCGTTCAGACTGACCTCGAATGCGTCTTTAATGAAGACAATCAACCGAACATGGGGAGCGCTGTCTGGGCGACACAAACACCCGGCGAAGTAGCAGATCAAGGCGGCGCGGTTTTTGTCGCGTCCAACAGGTACGCATCATACGGGGCTTATCCAACAACCACCGCTGAAATGTGGACAGCATACCGCGCTTTGCGTTCTGTTGTGGAGTGGTTTGACGATTACAAGGTTATCTCTCCGCAGACCGATTGGGCGGCGATTAAAACCCTTCTGAGCGGCATGACGCTCCGTGAAGTCTCAATAGACGGTATGACTCTATTGGAGGCGATACGGGCGATTCTAGGCCCGCTGGGGATAGGCTTTAAGCTTGATGTTGTGTCTGACGAATCGGAGCGGCATGTACTCCGCGTGTACGCCCTGAAAGCGACCAAGGCGGGGAAGACTCCCTACTTGCCCCCAAGGGAAACCACGGCGACAAGCGAGAATGGCGCAAGGGGCGAAGTGTCCCGGCTGGAACTTCTCCGCGACTCTCATAATATACGAAACGCTGTAACGGTTGTTGGCGATCAAGAGCGCGTCCAAGTTGAACTCGCCTTCGGTGGTTCGGTGAGCGACCTTTGGCCTTCGTGGGACACGGCAAACAATAAGATAAGCGACTACATGACGGGCGGCGTGTTTGCGATAGCACAAGTGAACCCAGCCGTCCCAATGCAGAAGTATCACAAGAGCGGTTCCGATTTCTTCACTAATCAGGACGTATGGCGAACTTTCGTATTCAACGAAGACGGTGCGGGCCTTGACCTTACCGTATACAGCGAGAGCAGTATCCCAACGCTATCGGATTATGGCTTGGGCGAAGCGATGTTCAGGCGTCCTCTTGGGCCGATGCTTTCGCGTAACCCCTTGACGGGCGCGTACCGCAACCCCCTTGTGACAATTACAGTCTCAGGATACACGGTGGACGTTTCGGGCCAATTCGAGATATTGAAAGACCGGGCGGGTATTCGATTCAAGGATGATTTATTCACAGTTGACACTGGCGGGAAGCTTAACTCGTGGCGTCCGTTCAATAAGGCGTTTTCTGGCACGCTGACTGATACACAAGAAACGCTCAAAAATACAACCTATCTTGAACTACTCTATAACACGATGGAGAGTACGGGGACGGAGATGGAATTAAAGGTTGTCGGCACGATGGAGTCTGATAAGGCGACGAAGGGGGAAGCTGCACGGCTCAACACTTCCCCGATTGCACTGGACAGAGAACGGCTTGTTCGCGTTCCCGCGTTCAGAAAATACACCGTACATGATTCGGTATCCTCAGGTGAAGATACCCGCAACGATTCGACGGCGGCGGGAGCATACGCCAAGGCTGTCCAGTACGCGGACGATTCCAGCATGGGCAACGCTTCGTTAATGTGTAGGCTGTCCCAAGCGTATCCACCCGGAACCACAATAGCACAGACCGCTGGCAGGGTTATCAATCTAACGGTAGACGGGCAACTATCCAAATACGCTCCCGTTGTCCGAAGATGTACGCACCACTTCGGAGAAACCAACGTGACGGAAGTATTACTCGACTCTCCCCTCTTGAGGCTTACATGAGTTTCGGCATTGCGAAAATAGTATCGGTTGTCGGGAGTGGGAAGTATACCATTACCCAGCAGTTCTACGATACCGACACGAACACCTACAAGGACGGAAGCGCGGGATTGGTTGATGCGCCTGCGTCTGATATCGACCTCGACACAACCCGCGAGGTTGACGATGTGGTATCGTTCCGTATGCTGGAAACTTTCGACGGGAAACGCCAAGCGGTGATTATGAAATCCTCGATGTTACCACCGTTCCCCACGAGTAACGCAACGTACTGGCTGAAACTTGTGGTTGCTGGTGGCGTGCCTACCTTGAGTTGGGGAACGACCACAGAGGATTGCCCCTGATGGCTATTGAATCACCGCTATATTTACATAATGGCGAGATGCTTTTGAATGGCGGCGAGATGGTGGAAGTTCCTTCTGATTGCTGCTGTGTTGGAACGCCTTGTTCAGAATGCTCAGGCTCCACGCCCGCCTCTGTGAGCGTGACTTTTTCCGGCCTGTCCCTGTGTACGGGCTGTCAGGCGGGTTCGTTTGGTACATACTACAGGATAACAGGCTTGACCGTTCCGACAGGCCCATATACAGTTCCCCAAAGTATACCGGGCATCGACCCCTGCCACTTCCAATACTCGGAAGCCGTTTCTGGAACATACGAAATCTTCGGAGATGTCGCCGACTGTCCCGACACGCCCTCAAACTCGTGGGATGTTACCGCGATGAATATTATCGTTCGGTTTGAGGTGGGAACCCTTTCGGTTTCCGGCTACTATACGGGGTCTTTTTCTGGACAGATAGATTTCTATAAGTCACAAGAATCCCGCCCCGGCACTTGTGCTGGCCCGTGGTCAGAGACAAATACCATTGTTGCGTGCGATTTTACCGCAAGCCCCATAGAGATGGGTTACGGGGGCACGGCTTCGGTAGTATGAAAGACTTCTCCACAACCAAGCATTGCCAGATGCGGGTGCATTGCCTGTCCTGCCGAACCGATAAGGAATGGCGAGACAACTGCACAATACACGTTCCCGACATCTGCCCCCACGGAGTAACCGCCGAAGATTTACCCGCACCTGTAGACCTGAACGCACTAGCGACTGAGCGACAAGCAATCTGTGATCTGTGCGACCACGAAGGATGCAGCATGAAACACCGGAGCAATTGTTGGTGCAAGGCGAGATTGAACCGCCCGAACTTCCATTGCCCCCAAGATAAATTTTAGGAGTTGAAAAATGAAAACACTGATTATTCTCTGCGTGATAATGCTACTCGTTTCCGGTTGTGGCGGGATGGGCGGTCAAGGTCTGTACGCCCGTGCCTCCGAAAATGCGACCATCACAATTAACTTTTACGTTACGGACGGCGGCACGGACGTACACGGCCTATGGTATAAACCGAAAGCCGATGTAGGCGGGGATGTGAGCGTGCAACCCACAACGAAGCCAGCAGAATGACCGCCAAGGATATACAATTCGGCACGCTTGTGTTGTACGACCACAACGGTGTATTTGAGTTGGGTTGTAACTTTGTAGTCACCGCCCCGAAAGAAACGTACACCGCTCCGAAGGGGATGGAGACTGACGGCGCGAGCATTCCCCGATTCTTCTGGCGATTGGTAGGCTCTCCGCTATCAGGCAAGTACAGACAGGCGGCTGTCATCCATGACGCTGGTTATCTCGGCGTGCTTCGATGGTGGTCTGGTGCTGTGCAGAAAAACTATACACGCAAGGAAGTGGACGATCTTTTCCTTGTCCTCATGGAAGCGTTAGGCGTTTCGTGGTGGCGGCGTCGGGCGATGCACCTCGCTGTCAGATGGTTTGGCGGCTCTCGATTCACAAGCTAAATTCTTGCCCCCTGAGTTAATCGGGGGGCTTTTTTAGTGTCCACTGTCCACAAAAAACTGTCAAAGTTGACAGTTTTTTCACGATTCCCAAAAATAAATAACGCGACTGTATAGCATATTGTGAGATTTGGCGTTTATTTTCACGATAATCTTATTTTTCTCTTGTTATGTCCTTATTATTATCCGATAATACTGGTAGTGAAAGACACAACACACAACACGAAAGGCAAGACAATGAAAATCAACCTAGACATGAGAAAAGCAAAAGCGTCAGTCAAAGAGTTTATCAGACTCCACAATATTGCACGCCGTGAACTGAGAAACGCCCGCGAGTACGCAGACAAGCCTGAGGCTTCCTATGCAGATGGACACGATTACGTCGGCGAGAAATACGCCATTTACAAAGAGCGAACAGATAATCTATTCTTTCTGGGGCAGATGGGAATCGTCAAGCAAGAAACTCTGAGATTTAACGACTACCGATATGAACGCTTCTCGCTATAACAAGTAAAGAAAGACAAAACCATGAAACAACCCAAACACTGTAAAGCCACACCCAAGAAATATCACGCCTGCCCACGGGTATGCACGAGACAATGTAAATTCTACGAAAGGAACGCGAAATAATGGAACACAGTAAACACACGCCGGGGCCGTGGAAGGCCAACGAAAATACTACGCAAGCGTCCTTAACAATAAATGTCGGCGGGTTTGATATTACTGCGACCGCTAATCGAAACATGCCGCCACCAGAAGAACCCATGTGGGCGAATGATATCGCCACGCTATATGCTTCCGGGTCTGATAGGCCGGGCGAGGCCAGGGCCAACGCCTACCTGATAGCAGCCGCCCCTGACCTGTTGAAAGCGTGCTTATCACTGCCCGACTTCGATCTTGAACAGCCTGATGCTGCCGACTTTAAAGATCACGCGAGTGAGTTTATCGCTGCCATGCGACAGGCCCGCGAAGCCATAGCCAAAGCCCAAAGGAACAACCAATGACAATCATTAAAGACATGCGCCTAGAGCGCGACCTCACACAAGCGGAATGTGCATCACGCTGCATCCCGCCTTGCACACAGCCTCAATGGAGCATGTGGGAAGAACGAGGGCCGAAGAAACTTAAGACACTGTGGCGCGTGTGTGGCGCGCTGGACGTTGACTCTGGCGAAGTACAAGAGATGCTGAAAGGGCAATTATGAAGAAAGCGAAACAACTTGACACCATACGTGATGCACGATCGCTCGCGGAAGACTTGGGCATAACGCAAGAGGAAGCTGACGCGATTATTGAAGCGTGCCGGGAAGCGGAAGAAGGAGAATATCAAAGTGAGTGACTTGCAAAACTATTTCTACCGCCAAGAGCAAACAGGGCGGGCGAGAGTCGACAGCGCGAGAGCCGATGCGGTACTCAAGAATGCAAGCATAAACGAACGCCTTGCGGAAATCAAAAGCCAGCACGAGCCGCTTGCGGGCCTTTCGGGAGTTGAGGATATTCTCGACCCTGAATACCAGATTGAGCGGGCGAAGATGTACGCTGCGGCGCATTACGTTGTACATGGGCGAATGCCCGTTATTAGCGAAAGGGCAGTAAAGTGAAAACACCTAACATTCTTATTATCGGTAACAGCGAATCGGGAAAGTCAACCGCTGCGCGCATCCTAGCTCAGTACTTCTCGACGGGCTGGACGGGAACGAGTGAGATAATCGTGGACGCCTTGATGCGAAGATGGGCTGACGCTCATGTGTACCAGCAGCAGCTTAACGACCTTACCCGCCTAAAGTTTCATAAGCAGTTCGGCGACCTGTTCCGTATATTCCTCCGCGATGTAGGCAATAGACTCCGCGAGAACGACCCTGCGGCACTCGCTAAGGCATGTTTAGAGCG
>JAAEPA010001023.1 GCA_024222475.1 Gammaproteobacteria bacterium
ATTGATGGAAAGAAGTATTTACCGAATTGACTGAAGAATTGGATTATTGCGTCCCGCAAATCAATGAACGTATGCAGGCTGTGAACGGGGCTCAGTCGGTATCCCAAAAGGCATTTGGCATTCTTGTTGCTTTCTCCCCTATGACTATGGGTGGCTGCGATACAGGCATCCAAGTCATATAACCAAGTCATATAACCAAGTCATATAACCAAGTCATATAAACAATAATATGCGCTATATGCGCCCCTTCACTGGAGGAAGTGTCTATGATGAGTAAAAAGCCACTCAAGGGTATTTGGAAAACGGGCTCAGTCACATCTCTATCCCTATGTATCGCAACGCTTATTGGCGTGGCGACGGCACAGGCTAAAGGTGTTACCGAAAAAGATGTCTTGAACGATCAGGCCAATACCAAAAACGTTGTTAGCTATGGGATGGGCCCCCATGTACAACGTTTCAGTGGACTCAAGAAAATCAACAAGTCAACTGTCAAAGATCTGGTGCCGGTATGGTCATATTCATATGGCGGTGAGAAGCAAAGGGGGCAGGAGGCCCAGCCTGTCGTCCACGACGGGACGATATTTGTTACTGCTTCCTATTCACGCCTGTTTGCCGTCGATGTCAAGACCGGAGAGGAGCTCTGGGAATACAATCATCGTCTACCGGAGGGTATTCTGCCGTGCTGTGATGTCATTAACCGTGGCGCCGCCCTGTATGACAACTTAGTGATCTTCGGTACCTTGGATGCGCAACTGGTGGCGTTAAAGCGCGATACAGGCAAGGTGGCCTGGAAGGTCAAGACCGACAAGTACAAGTTGGGTCACTCTATCACCATGGCGCCCTTCATCGTCAAGGGAGGGAAGGTCATCGTGAGTAATGCCGGCAGTGAATTCGGCGCCGTTGGTTGGGTACAGGCCTATGACGCCAAGACGGGAAAGCGCGTCTGGCACCGACCCGTTGTCGAGGGTCACATGGGTTATCTCAATGGCAAGGAAAACGGGATCACGGGCAAGACCAACGCCACTTGGCCGGGCGACCTGTGGAAGACCGGGGGAGGAGCGCCCTGGGTACAGGGCAGTTATGATCCTGAGCTCAATCTCGTCTATTTCGGTACCGGCAATCCCGCGCCCTGGAACTCTTACAAGCGTCCGGGAGACAATCTGTACACCGCCTCCATAGTTGCTATAAATGCCGAAACAGGCAAACTCGTCTGGCATCTGCAGACCGTGCCCAATGATTCCTGGGATTATGACAGCGTAAGCGAACTTTTGCTTTTTGATCTGAAAAAGGGCGGAAAGACCATCAAGGCGGGTGCTCATGCCGGGAAAAACGGTTATTTCTATGTGCTTGATCGTAGCAACGGGAAATTGGTCAACGTTTTTCCTTTCGTGAAGAAACTTACTTGGGCGAAAGGCGTCGATATGAAGACAGGGCGGCCTATCGAGACCGGTAACCGACCCGGCAATCCGGTCGGCAAAAAGAAGGGCGAGGTTGTGTTTAGCGCGCCCTCTTTTCTGGGTGGCAAGAATTGGAATCCGATGGCCTACCATCCGGGCACCGGGCTGTTTTACGTGCCTGCCAACGAATGGGGCATGGACATCTGGAATGAACCGATTACCTACAAGAAAGGGGCGGCCTATTTGGGTGCCGGATTTACCATCAAGCCTGTATTCGATGACTATATCGGCGCCCTGCGGGCCATTGATCCCAAGACAGGTAAGATCGTCTGGGAGTACCAGAACAATGCACCATTATGGGCTGGAGTATTGGCCACCGCAGGTGATCTGGTGTTCACCGGTACACCCGAGGGTTATCTCAAGGCCTTCGACGCCAAGACGGGCAAGGAGCTCTGGAAGTTTCAGACCGGTTCCGGCATCGTGGGTTCTCCCATTACCTGGGAACAGGATGGCGAGCAGTTTGTCGCGGTGTCGTCGGGTTGGGGCGGTGCGGTGCCATTATGGGGGGGTGAAGTGGCCAAACGGGTAAAACACCTCAATCAAGGCGGTAGCCTGTGGGTATTCAAGCTGCATAAGAGTTGAGGACGAGTGATCTTTCCGGTGGCAGAGACTGGTTTTCTTTAGGCCAGTCTCTTGTCCCGGTTTTCATGTGTGTGGACGCTGATTTACGCCTAAAATAAAATATATCGCTATGCGCATCGCCGGACTTCAGTGGTAAGCGCTAGCAAATAGATTAAAAAATTAAGTGAGGAGTCGAGTAATGCATGATCTGATATCCCCCGTCACCGTTCGTCCACTGATACTTGCCGTCGCCATCTGTTTTTGCAATGGAGTTTCGGCCCATGGAGACGTTCAACCTCAGGCCGTGGATACCACCGGGCTTGATCCCCTAGGCGAAGAATGGCGTGAGTCCAACCCTTTTCGGGACAATCCAAAGGCGATCGAGATCGGTGAGTCGGCCTATACCCAGAACTGTGCCCGCTGTCATGGTTTGTCCGCGATCTCCGGTGGCATGTCGCCAGATCTACGCGTGTTGCCACCCGGTGATGAGGGAGACGAGTTCTTTATGCCTCCAACCCGCAACGGCGTGATTCGCAACGGGATCACCTATATGCCGGCTTATGAGGGTATCTTGAATCAGGAAGCGATGTGGGCGATCCGCAGCTGGCTGGAGACGGTCTATGTGGAAGAGTAGTTTTCGCAACGCCGGGGTTGCCGTCCTGGTGCTGCTGTACAACACCGTGTCCCTTGTGGGCGCGGCGGATATGGAAAAGATAAAACAGCGCGGGGCTATTGAATTCGCGGTGTATGCAAAGTTTCCGCCTTTTTCCACCAACACCGCGGGTCAACCCGAAGGAGTAGATATCGAAATTGGGCGTGCCCTTGCGAAAAAACTCGGTTTCACTCCGACTTTTAGGGTGTTTTTAGCTGATGAATCGGTCGAGGATGATTTTCGAAACCAGATTTGGAAGGGGCATTATTTAGGAGGGGGTACGGCCGACGTGATGATGCATGCGCCAGTGGATCCTGAGTTTGCGCGTCGTAACGACCAGGTCCGGGTCTTTGCACCTTATTTCGAGGAAGAGCTCGTAGTGGCCCGAGGGTTGCGCCGGAAGGAAGCCCGCACTTTGGATGTCTTCCTGGATGACAGAGTAGGCGTGGAACAACTTACCCTATCGAGCTATTTTTTATTGAGCGCTTTCGGTGGTGGTATGCGCGAGAATGCGGTCCACTTCAAGAGCATCGGCAACGCCGTCGAGGCACTTAGGCAGGGCGAGGTCGCGGCAGTGTTGGGGCCCCGTGGAGAGATCGAGGGGGCACTTGGCAAGGATGCAGACAAGTTCCACATGGGACCGATGCCTATGCCGGGTCTACACCGTACGCGTTGGGATCTCGGCCTGGCGGTAAACTCCGATCACGATGATTTGGCCGCGGCACTAGAACAGGCGATGTCCGAACTTCGCGACGATGGCACCATAGCGCGAATTTTCACTCGTTCAGGACTCACCTATCGGTCCCCCTCCGTGACAGGTACGCCGAGTATAGGGAAACAGGCATCAATCTGGGTGGATTCATATTCGGGTCCGGCTTGTCATTGATCCTTGCGAGGCGAAATGCAGCTCTCTAATCACTTTGCATATGCGATGAAATCGGTCTGGATCATTGCGATTCTGGCGTTGTGTTGTGTCGCATCAAGCGGTAGTGCCTTAGAAACCCCCGAGGATCCTTTGCGCTCGTCACAGTGGGAAACGATGTACAGGACCTACTTGAAGGATGCCCCGGTAGTGTTCGACGATCGTGTCAGGGTGCTTGCGCCGGAATCGGCGGAGAACTCTCAGGAAGTGCCGATCATGGTGGACATCGTGGGTCTGAATGGCGTCAAGCAGATCCTGGTATTCGCCGACTATAACCCTTTGCCGAAGGTATTGGAGTACTTTCCCGAAGACGCCGAACCCCGTATCGGCTTTCGCATTAAGCTGCAGCAGGCGAGCCCCATCCGCGCAGCAGCGCTGGCCGGTGATGGACGCTGGCATGTCGGCGGGGTGTGGGTCGATGCTGCCGGTGGCGGCTGTACCCTGCCCAGCGTGGGCAGTGCAAATCCACAATGGGAGTCCCGCCTGGGAGAGATAGATGCCAGGATGTGGCCCATGGACGGCGAGCGCCAGCGCTTGCGTTTTAGCGTCTTGCATCCGATGGATACGGGGCTTGCGCCGGGTGTTCCGGCGTTTTACACCGAGACGATTGAGCTTGCTGATGATCAGGGCAAGCGGTTGGCGACCATCAAACCCTACGAGCCCATTTCCGAGAATCCCCTGTTCACCCTGGACTTGCCTGGGAAAACACGGATTATTCTTTCCGGTCGGGATAACAATGGCAATCTGTTCAATGCTGATATAGTGCCATGACCCGCCCGGTCTTAGTCCTCCTGGTAATCCTGTCGTGTGGCCTTTTTTTTACCCGCGGGTATGCTGACGATTACCAATTGAAACCCAGAAAGATCGCTCAGGACACCTATGTGTTGGAGGGGGTCGACGAGGATTTTTCCTTTCTAAATGGTGGCAACATTCTGAATATCGGATTCATCGTCACCTCGCAAGGGGTGCTGGTGATCGATACGGGACCATCACTCTTGTATGGCGAGCAATTGCGCAAGGTTATCGGCGAGGTAACGAGTAACAAGATCCTGCGGGTCTACAATACCCATCTGCACCCGGATCACTTCCTGGGCAACCAGGCCTTCGCGCAGGTGCCGATCGTGGCGCTGGCGGGCACCATCACGGGGATGCGTCAGCAGGCTGATATGTTTACCGACAATATGTACAGACTGGTCGGTCACTGGATGGTCGGTACCAACCCGCTGTTACCCGCTGAGCAAATCAACCCGGGTACCGTGGAGATCGGCGGACACCGCTTGAGTCTCATCGAACTGCAAGGGCATACACAGGCCGATCTGGTCATCTTCGATCACACGACGGGTGTGTTGTTCGCTGGGGATCTGGTATTTCACAATCGGGCGCCAACGACACCGCATGCGGATCTGAAAAAGTGGATTGAATCTTTGGACAAACTAGAGGGTTTGGCAATCAAGACCCTGGTCCCCGGACACGGAGCGGTTGCAGACGGCACCGGTCCCCTGCTGCAGACCCGCAGCTATTTACTTTGGTTGGACAGCACCCTGAGAGAGCAGGCCAATTCAGGCAAGGACATGGTCGAGGTATTGAAGGTAAAAATACCGTCTGAATTCGCGACCCTGGCGGTGTTGCCCAACGAATATTATCGCTCTGTGAGTCACTTGTACGGCAAACTGGAGAGACAGGCCCTGCAACCGGTGACCCCGCTGGATCGCTGAGCCGCCATGAGGTATGTGGCAGTGCTACTGCTGGTATCGTTGGCACTGTATCCGCCGTGGTTTCCTATCTATGCGGACGATAAGACAGATACCGGGACTGCGAACCATTTCGGCACCGATGGATACCGAATAGCGAAGTACAGGGCACCCACACCAGTCACCACCCCGCATGGGGTTACTGTCACTACCCAGCGCTTGCAGGAGCTGATATGCCGCCAAGATCCGCTACTGCTGGATGTGCAGGCCGTAACGGTACGACCCGAGACCGAGGAATTCGGCCTATCATGGCTGCCAGTGAAACAGAGATTCAATCTGCCGGGCAGCGTCTGGCTACCCAACGTGGGCTACGGTCAGCTGGATAAGCGCATGGACGATTATTTCCGTTTCCATCTACATCGTCTGACCGGGGGTGATCTCGATCGTCCCATCGTCATCTATTGCGTCATCGATTGCTGGATGTCCTGGAATGCCATCCGGCGGGCCGCTGCCTATGGCTATCGTCGTCTCTACTGGTATCCCAAGGGCACCGACGGCTGGGCGGCTCGCGATCTTCCCATGCAAAAGGCTTTACCAGTGCCAATGAATCCGGCCTCAGAGAAATAGCGGGCTCTTCTCGAGTGACATTGTCATATACGGTTCGTTCGATCTGTAGACTCGACTGTTGGAGCCTTCGACGAGAAGCGTGTACCTTGTGCTCGAGTTGCGCCAAACACAGCATATGACTGCGGCTTTTTTAGGAAGCTGCATTACCAAGAAGAGGAGTGACAAATGCCTAGATTCGTAATTGAAAGAGATATTCCGGAGATCGGCTCAGCCGAACGCGATGCGCTGCGTGCCGCGGCTCAGAAATCCAACGGAGTGCTCACTGGTATGCAAGCCGAGAAGAAGAACATTCAGTGGGAACACAGCTACGTGGCGGAAGACAAGACATTCTGCATCTACCTTGCCGATAGTGAGGCACTTGTCCATGAGCATGCAGAGCGAAGCGGTTTTCCTGCAACAGTGGTCACGGAGGTCCGAAAAATTATCGACCCCGTAACGGCGGAGGGATGACGGGCCGCCTGTTCTAAAAAAAGCGCGAGGTCAGGCATGCGTTATTATAGGGTTATGGGAGTGTTCAATAACGCAAGCCTGATCCCGCTTGCATAAGAATATGAAGACTCCAGGGGTTTCTACGGCCATTGTTTTTACGTCACTGCTTCTGATCTGCGTACCCGCCTTCGCAGTTGCGGACGAGGGGGAAGAAGACGAATATGAAGAGCAGGATTTCTTATTTTTTCTTGAGGAAGCTTACACACAAGAAAAGGGAGAATGGCAGTTCAGCCTGTCGGTTGGATACTTCGATAATTTGGTTGAAGAAGAAACTGACGAGGAGATTGTTGATAAGAGAACCGATCTGTGGACTGGTTTCTTGGGTGTGGAATATGGAATTACCGATAGGTTGCAGATAGAACTTGAATTGCCGTATTTGCGGCAAAGGATCGAGGAAGGTGACGAGACAAATAGGGACAACAGTGTTGGTGATACCGAATTCGCGGTTGGCTGTGCGCTGATCGAAGAAGATAGAGAATTACCGCAGTTAATGGCTGGGCTTGAGGTCATCGCACCCACGGGAAATGAGGATGTCGGGCTGGGCTCTGGGGCCTGGGGGTGGGGTCCGTTTGTCGCGGTCAGCAAGCAAGTCATTCCCAAATTGTATTTTCATGCAAACATGGCCTATCAGATTACCAACAACGCTGAAGACGAAGGAGAAAAGAAAGATGAACGAGAGTTGGAGTATGGAATAGCGGTGGTTTATCAACCAACGAATGATATAGACTTGATACTCGAATTGGTCGGGGTCTACGAAAAAGAGGAAGACGATGAAGGAACCGAGCGTACCTACCCCTTGCAATTAGTGCCAGGAATAAAGTATGAATTCGAGAATGAACTTCAATTAGGTGCAGCATTAGCAGTAGGTCTAAATAATACTTTCGATATTGGCGGCACTGTGAAATTGCAGTATGAATTTTAACTCGTGAGTCGTATTGAACGACATGGATTAGTTATCCAAAACTGACGTTACTGATTAAGGTTGACTGATTCGCTATCAAACCCTTTTCTTCGCTCTATGTTGTTTTTAAGAGACACATCCAATCCTTTCAAAAAAACCATGGTTTTTTCTTTATTCTCACCGGCTTAGCTCCTCTGGTTTGTATGTCGATTTGCAGTTTTGTCTCATTTTTGATACAGCATACTTCTCACATTTGCTATATCCAGGGTTGATGACTGGCTTTATTGTGGGCATGTGGCCCTGCTGAGTTATTTCGACAATTGCTAATGTGTCGTAAAAACAATCAGATACTAACGCAAAGAAAAGATTGGCACCGGCTTTGCTGTACTAAACGCTATCAATTGTATTGTATTGGGTTTGAGCCGGGAGCAGGGCTGCTGAATAGGGAGGTACTAGCGGTTTTCATAATTTTCTCATGATCGTGATATAGAGGCTAAAAAGGAGAGAGTAGTGGACAAAAAGAGGTTTAAACGAAGACTCGCAGTGAACACTGGGAAGTTTGAGAGCAACATCAATGCGCTCAACAGCTGAACCTTCTGTACTTTATGAGAGGCAACGTCAAATGAACAAAAAGAACCTATTAATAGGAGTGTGCTTGGCCGCAGCAATGAGCATATTAACTCCTTTACAAACAGCAGCGGCAGACCTGAGCATCTCAGGTTGGATCAATGAAGGTATGACATACTGGGACGATGGTCAGGGCAGTAGTATTTCACAGCTCTCTGATAATGGTACGACTCTGGGTAGCCGTATTACGTTTGCCGGGAAGAAGGATCTGATCGCGGATACCGTGAATGCTGGTTTTGAAGTTATCCTCGAACCCCAGTCCTCGGTCACACCAGTACTTTCTGCTAATCAAGATAATCTCAAAACCTTCAACGGCGGCGATATTGGTTTACTTGGAAGTAGTATACATGTCGGTGGTAACTGGGGTAAGGTTACCATGGGTCTGCAATCCATGCCTACCGACAATATCGCGGTACTAGGGGATCCTTCATTGACCATATGGTCGGGTATATCTCCTGTGTTCCGGGGGAATGGCTTTTTCATCCGAGGTGTGGGAGATGGTGCAACAAACACAACCTGGGGTCAATTTCTTCAATGTCTTACCACTCCTGGCCTGGGCATAGGTATTGACTGTAATGGTATTTATCGAAATGGTGTTCGATATGACCTTCCAAAATTTGGTCCTGTGAGTGTGGCAGTTGGTTATGCCAATACAGATATCTACGATATCGCCGCTAAATACAATGATACGCTTGGCCCTCTGAAAACTATATTGCATCTTGGCTACGCAAGAAATTCAAATGGCGGTACTAATGTCGGTGCGAGTAGCTCTGATGTCTTTCAAGTACAAGCCGGTCTGATGCATCCTGATACTGGACTGTTTGGTACGCTCGCTTATCAAAAAGAAGATGCTGACAATGCAACTGCGGGATCGGGTGATGATACCGACGCCTACTACCTCAAGGTTGGTATCAAGAAAAACTGGTTTGGCTTTGGTGATACTGCCTTTTACGGTGAATTCGGTATGTACAATGACCAATTTGGCGCGGGTAATGCTGATGGCATAAGTGGCTCTGAAATCCAACGCTTTGGTTTCTCTCTCGACCAAAACTTCAGTAAGGAACTGCTCATCTATGGGAAGTACGAGAATCTAAGTCTTGATGTGGATGGTGATGCTGCTGCTAAGGCATTGTATAGTGGTGCAAAAGATCTTAGTCTGTTTACACTCGGTGTCACCTATTTCTTCTAAGGTTTATTTGTTCAGTTAGACAGTTTTATTGCAGTTTAAAAAAAGCCTCTTTTGAGGCTTTTTTTATTTATGCGACTACGATTTGGCAGAAGACGACCTATTAACCACATGGGTGTAACCCGTCGCCCGCTGATAGAAATCCGACTTCCATAAAAGGTGCCGGCTTTGCCATCCATGGTCTCTGGATTCCGGCTTCCCTGCCGGAATGACGACACAAAAAAATGCGGCATATCGTCATTCCCGCCACGGATTGGCGGGAATCTAGTGCCCTGGAAGGTAATTTCAATATTTGCAGGGGCATACTCGTTTGGCGGGTTACACCCTAACCACATGATGGGTATTTTTAACTCGGTCACATGACAGCCAAGAGGGATTAAATAGAAATCAGCGTTCAAAGCGATCGAGCTCAAATACCACGCTGCCGCCGGTGTATACTTCGCCGTTAAGGGGTTCATGGCGCGCCAGCTTCACCAGACCGACGCCCGGCGCATACCACTCGCTCGTATTGATCTTGATATCCTGGTAGCCGGTGCGTCCGTGAGTGTAGAGGGATAATTGTGCGTCGCCGTCGACGCGAATACAGTTTTCGAAGCGGCCTGCAGGCACGTCTACCGTGTCATTCAGTGCGGCGATTTGGTACGCCATCTTGAAGGTGACGCTCTTGGTTAGGCTTTCTTCGTAAGGTTGAAGGCGTCGCAGCACATAGGGGTGTGTCTCATGGCTCCAGGTATTGCCGAGCTGGAAAGGGCGTTTGAGGATCCAGCGCTGGGGGGTATCAGGTCTCGGGTACAGTTCCACCAGCGTCCTCTTGGCAGCGCGGAATACGCCGTCGCCGGTTTCACGAATGTAGTATCGCGTACCCTGATCAGTGACACGCACCGCATGCATAACGTCGTCCATCTGATCTGGGTCGGCATTGTATTGTTCGAAGCGCTCCTCCTTTATGGTACCCGCCGAGTTCGTCGTTACGCGATAGGTCCAGTGCAGGCCGGCCGCAAGCGGAAAGTAGCTGTCGGTTTCGGGAGTCCTGTCGGTGCAGGCCTGCAACAGACAAAGCATGCACAACCAGGCTGTCTGATAATTCATTTTTCCGGTAGCGTCGGGTCGGGCAGGTCGTAAAATTCAATGGTGTCGCGGCGTTCACCGAGACGCGTTAGATCCGTCGGGCGATCCGGTCGATGTGAATCTTTGGTCATTCGCCCCAATTGCAGATTTCCGTTCCGCATATTGCGCAGTGCTTCTTCCAGGTCGACATGCAAGGGTTTGTCGTAGTCCAGTCGATAGGCCCTGGGACTATCGGCCGGCTTTGCATCGACCAGATCCGAGGCCCAAATGAAGATGATGCCTTCCTCGCCGGTGGCCTTGTTCGGCTCCTGAATTACCGAGGCGTGGAGCAGAAATCGATCGGGCAGGCGTTTGGCAGCGGCTGGCCAACCTTGCACCGATTGCCAGCCTTGATAGCTCGCGATGTACAGTCCGACCGTAGCGACCGTCATCACCACCTTGACGACCAAAGGCAGACGCGTCGCCACTACGGCGGTTATCAGCAGCGCCGTCAGGGCGACATAGGCTAGGACCAATAGCAGTGTACCTTCGCTCATAGCTTTCCAAGCTCTACAATCGACTTGGTCAAGGTATTGATATCGACGACCTCGCCACTGGGTGCGATGGTGAATCGCACGGCGGTCTTTTCTTCGCCCACACGCTCTAGCGTCAGCGTCGCGTAGTGCAGGACCTTGAGCACCGGATTGACCTCCGCCAAATACACGGTGACCGGCACCGGCCTCTGTGTCTCACTTTTGTAGTAGTGCAGGTTGACCACGTACTCGCCAGGAGGGCGTCCACGGATGGTTATGACCTCTTGATTCAATGGATTCGTCACCGTCCTGCCGTCGATGAGCAGGGATTCGTTGGCCATGCCGCGGTCGTCCCGGTCCAGGTGCATTAGCGCGGCCTGCGGGTGCTTGAACCATACCAGGTCCCCTTGCGGTCCCTGTAACCAGGTGTCGATGTCATCAGGCCTGTTTTCTTCCCAGGTGACGGTAATCAGAAAATCGGCCTTCGGAGTGATCGTCCCGGTCTTGGCGGGCGGGTTGAAGAATATCAGCGCGATTAGAAAAAGAAATGTGAATGACAGCAGGGCGTTGAACAGCAGGTCCGTGAAGGGATCGCCGTCGAATTGGCGAGGACTGCGATACATTGCCATGTTTTAGTCCTCTGCAACGGGCCGTGTCGACAGATAGGCCTCGGCAAAATCGACCGTTTGTGCCACCAGCCGGTCGGCGGCGCGGTCAAGAAGTAGGTATTGTATTCCAAGCAGCATGGTGCCTATCAGTCCGAGTAGTGTGGTATTTAGCGCCACCCCCATTCCCACTGTCATCTGCTTCAGTAAATTCTGCACCTGGCTCTGATCGAAAGATTCCAATGTGGTTACTGGCGTGAGCATGAGCACGAAGCCGATGACCGTGCCCAACAGTCCGAGTTTGACCAAGGAATTGGCCACGAACCATCCAGCTTCGTGCTGACCGCGTGCCTGCTCTGCCATGACCTGCGCCAGCAATTGCTGGTCGGAGGCGGGAGCATCCGTGGACGCGAGCGATCGCTTCGATATCGCGCCGACTAAATAGGATTCAGCGAGTGACGGCGGCGTTAACGTTTGCTGGCCGAACAGCAGCCGGCCATTGCGCACCTGGGGCAGGTCCCGTGCCGCCATGCGAATGATGGACTCTAGTGCTTCTTGTTGCCGCGAGAGGAACACGCTGCGCGCTGCGCAGTGCGTGCTGCCAAACAAAAAGACGACTGTGATCAACATGCCGATGCGGGTTTTATCCGCGAGCAAGAGCCGCTGCAGAATGTGCATGTCCCACGCCATCCAGGTGCCAAAAGTGATCAGTCCGGCCAAAATCAGCCAGCGCAGAAAAAGCGTGTAGCGGGGTTGTGAAAACCACATGCCCGAGTGGTTTACAGGGAGCATGAGTGCTGCTCTTTCATGGGTCAATATCCTTTAGCAAACTCTGCGCCTTCTGTAAGGAATGCTACCTAAATAACTTCCCTATCTGACTTGCCTTATCGCTCGTATTCGGCGTTGCAATAACAGTTACATAGCTAGGCTATGCGCCTGTTATCGCGCCTTGAATACGAACGATCATTCGGCGCCAGTTAGGGAAGTTATTTCGTTCGCATTCCTAAGGAAAGCTATCGATACACTTTCCCAGCTAGTGGTCTATCAATGTGATGATTGCATTGATAGACCACTAGCTTGTCTTCGCGTTTTTACGCCGATGAAGTCATTGACGTGATGCCCATCAGCAACCCGGGCAATACGAAAAAGACACCCAATACATAGGCGACCGCGACGGCCTTGCGTTCTGTGGCTGCCTTGGCCAGGGCCTCTGCTCCGGTGATGGGCAATTCTCTGAGTATCTTTATCCCATAAATTAGCACGACGCCAAATACGTTATACAGCAAGTGAGCCAGGGCGATTTGCAGGGCAAAGATCGCGGTAGGACCGGAGATGGCCGTTGCCGCCAGCAATGAGGTAATGCAAGTACCGATGTTGGCGCCCAAGGTAAAGGGATAGATCTCTCTGATTTTAAATATCCCCGTGCCTGCCAGCGGGACGACCAGGCTGGTAGTCGTGGATGAGGATTGCACCAACATGGTGACGGCGGTGCCGGAGGCGATGCCGGTTATGGGGCCTCGACCGATGGCGGTATGAAGCACCTTTTTTGCGCGTCCAACCATGACTTGCCGAAGCAGTTTGCCAAGGAAGGTAATGGCGCCGATGATCAATGAGATACCCAGAACCACCAAGATTACCCCACCGAATGGTTCAGGTAGCTGTCCAAAAATATCCTTGAACATGCCAATCACCGGTTTGGTAATGGGTTTGATGAAATTGAATCCGCTCATGCTCAAGGATTCGCCCCCA
>JAAEPA010001024.1 GCA_024222475.1 Gammaproteobacteria bacterium
CCCACGCCCCTTGCTGCCATCACGGTTGGGACAGGTGAAGCTGGCGTCGATGGCGATCTTGTGCACCCGCTCACCATAGCGCTGCAGCATCGCTTGTCCAAAGGTATTAACATGCTTGGCGAGTGTCATGGTCGATCGCAATATTGATAAAGGGGTTTGTATCCATCATCGATGCTGACGAGAAAGTATACTTCGACTAAAAGGTGTGTAATTGATCTAAGCCAAGTTGATTGCCGTGCCATGGTGATGAATTCGCAAACGGTAATGGTGGCACTCATCCATCCGTGATGGGTATATCCTGTGGTACGTCTCCGGAGAGGACAAAGATAAGTGCCATTCACAGACCTGATTTCCATGAGGTTGATGAGAGATCCACCCTTAAAAATCCCAGATCTTTCCGGATGCGTCTAAATCGAATGACTCCAGTCTGCGCATGATCTCATCTCGTTGGGCAAACAACACATGGCCCGCCATGGGCAGGAATATCTCTTCTTCTTTTTCATGATGTTTCATCATCACCTTTTCCAGCGGTAACAATGAAGCCAGAAAAAGCTCAGAATCGTTGGTCTTTAACACGTGTGAGAGATCCCGCAGTAGGCGGACGATCTCAGTATGCTCGTCACGCAGGGCCTGGGTGGGATCATGCGGGGTGTTCACTGCTGCTTCATACGCAGGATAGAGAACTTCTTCTTCCATGAGCATGTGGACTTTAATACCGGTA
>JAAEPA010001025.1 GCA_024222475.1 Gammaproteobacteria bacterium
ATCGCCCTGGCGCGGAACCGTCGGAGTGTCTTTCGGCAAATCAGATGGCGTTGTGTGTAGAAGGTGTTGTAGATGGCGGCGTGGGTGGCCAGAAATCGTTGCGCTGATTTTGGCGATTTAAAACGTTGCATCCTTCGTTCTCGCTGCCGTACCGGCAGATGTGAATTCTCCGCCCGATTGTTTTTCCTGCCCCCGAAATCATGCCGCTTCGACAAGCCGAGATCGCCCAACACAGCACCGTAAGATGGCAATTTATCGGTGACGAAGGCATCAGGGAGGAAGCCTTGTTTCTTCAACAATTTGCGCATCAGTTTGAGTGCGGCCCTCTTGTTTCTCCGGGATTGAACGAGGATATCCAGCACCTCGCCCTCGCTGTCCACCGCCCGCCACAGATACATCCGCTTGCCATTGATGGAGATAAACATCTCGTCGAGATGCCAACGCCCATCCGGGCGGGGACGCGTTTTCCTCACTCTTCGGGCATAGTCCAGACCGAACTTCACCGACCAGCGCCGCACGCTCTCATAGGAAACGTCTATTCCGCGTTCGGCCAGCATATCTTCAACATCGCGAAAGCTGAGGGGAAACCGGAAATACAGCCACACCGCATGTTGGATGATTGAACCCGGGAAACGGTGACGGGAATAGGAGATCTGTTTCATCCGCGGAAACTACCGCACCAATTTGGAGGAAGCCACTCAGTTACCGTGACAACGCCAACGTGACAATGCCGGGGCGCTGGCCTCAGGACCGGTAATTGTCTTCCAATCTGCGCTTCGATAGAATGCGACTAGAAAATCAAACAAGAAGGAGGCGTTCGAGATGGATGACATTGACGCTCTGACCGTGGAACGCGATCGCATCGTCAGTGAATTCCGCGGGCTTGAAGAAAAGCTGGAGATCCTGAAAAAAGAGCAGGCTGAGATAGTCCGGAAGACCGAAGCAACCGCAGGCGATACGGAGACTCAGGCCAAACTCAAAATCGAGACCGAACAAATAACTGAGACAAAACACATGTTTGATCAGCAGATTGTCCAGAAGAAAAAGCGGCTCGCGGAACTGAATAAAATTATCGCCATGCAGGTGCAAAGCGATATGACCTGAGGGCATTGTCACATTAAACAACCTAAGCGTGAAAATGAGAATTTCTCGAACGCGTAACTACTTGATCTAAAGGAATTTTAGATTCAATCTATGCGTGCAAAAATGCTTAATGTGACAATGCCCTGGAGAAAGCTACCCGCATCAATCGCCATCACACAGATCACACGATAGCGGCGGACATACCCAT
>JAAEPA010001026.1 GCA_024222475.1 Gammaproteobacteria bacterium
ATTGAAACTAAAATGTAACCTCACGCCCTCGTAAAGAGGGATCATTCCGCGACGAATCATGAGGTTACCACACCATGACATCATCATCCGAGGCAAACTTCAAGCAGAAATACCAAACCTACCTTAAACACCTTAAGCTCAAGGGCCTGCAACCCAAAACCATCGAGGCCTACGCTCGCGCCATTCGCCGTATCGGCGCCTACTTTGATTATCAAATCGACGACCTATCCCGGGCGCAGTTGACCGATTACTTCACCGATCTGCTCGACGCTTACTCCTGGAGCACAGTCAAGCTTGATCTGTACGGACTCAAGTTCTATTACGCCCACGTACTGCGCACGCCCTGGGTGGACGTTAATCTGATCAAGCCGCCGAAGATCCGACGGTTGCCCAATATCGTCACCGTCGATCAGGCCAAACGCCTGTTCATGGCAACCCACACACTGAGTTACCGGGTTTTCTACTTCACCCTCTATAGCCTGGGTCTGCGCCTCGGTGAAGGCTTGCGGCTTGAAGTGGGCGATATCGACGCCGCGTGCCGGTGCGTTCATATCCGCAATTCCAAAGGCAATAAAG
>JAAEPA010001027.1 GCA_024222475.1 Gammaproteobacteria bacterium
ATTTTCCGGCATTTTTAAGCGATCTGACGAACTTTCTTGAATTACCAGCGAATTATAGACATAATATCAGGCTTATAAACCGCTGCCTGTCGGTTATCAGGCGCCCTTGCTGTCCTTGGGACAGCGCCCTTCGCTGACTTCGGTCAGCGCCCGGCCCAACCGGCCGCTGGTAGCCAATCCAGCACCCCTTCAGGGAGACTGCGCGCCCGGTGGGGGTCGCGGTCTTCGTTCTTTCAATCCTTTGAAATAGGAGACTAAAACACGCAGTGCATCCGATAGATAACGGCCCACAGGCACGATCTATCACTGGCCAATCGGCCGAACTCAGTTTAGGGACCCTTCGCCTTCGGGCTCTCTTGGTCTAACGCTAAGAGCGGGTCAGAAACACTCACCATTGGGTTTTAATGCATGACCTAAACTACAGTATCAAGCAGGTCACGGATCGAAACCGCGACGGCAGTCGGGGCACCCAGGCGAATCGATCCCGTATTCTGTCGCAGGCGGCCGATCAATTGCGCGAGGCCGGGTTTCGGCATCTCAAGGATATTCATGCGCTCAAAGGTCGCCACATCAATGCGTTGTTGGCGCGCTGGCGAGGCGAGGGCTTAACCCCGGGGACGTTGAAGAATCGGATGGC
>JAAEPA010001028.1 GCA_024222475.1 Gammaproteobacteria bacterium
ACCTGGCCAAACCCCATGGGGCCTTCAACGGAAAAACACCTTACGAAGCACTCAGGGAAAAGCTATAATACCGCAACCCGTGTCTCGCTAGGTCAACAACATTACACATTGGAGCTGGCCCTGCAGGCAGCAGGAAGCGATCAGGCCAACGTCGTTCACAAACCGCGATTGCTGTCTGACAACGGCGCCAGTTACATCTCCGATGATCTGTTCTTCCGAGAACTGTGAATGCTTCGTGGTCCGTCTCCTATCTTAGAGAAAAGACTAACCTCAAATCGCTGAACTTCCGCGGGAGCAGGTCACTGAGGGTGATTATTCTATCGTAACTTCAAAATATGTTCCACGATCCGGCTCATCTGCCTTTCCAGCATGAACCATCTTTTGAAATCGACTCCAAACAGACTTTCTTGTGCCCCTTGGACGGGTTGGGAAATCCTGGTCGGACCGTAACACACGCCCCTCGGCCTTTTCTCTCAGCCTTTGCATCAGGCTGTTCAATGGCATTTCGTGCCACTTCTTTTTGACGGCGACTTCATGATATACGGGCACCATTGCAATTAGATCCGGGTGCTCCATTATTTCAAGGCCAAGTTCACGCAGCGTCGCGTTATGGCTTCCATGATGTCCGGTCTTGTATACGCGTGTTCGCTTCAACAGATCAGTCGCCGTTTGGTGTGATCCGCTTCCGTCCCATCTAACGTCATGCCATGAGAGCCAATTACCCACCTGGGCATCTGCCGGAAACAACAACACATCCCCGCCCGGCTCCAGTTCTATAGCAAATGCCAGAGATGTGTTGTTGGTCGCCGAATCCAATTTCATGGCCAGATCCGAAGCCACATCGGTCCACTCGTTTTCAAGCTGTCGCCACCCGGCATCCGCGAACAACTCTTCGGGGAATTTGTTTGTTTCTCCATCTTCGTCATCTTCTTTGGCGACCTGTGCCGATCCTCCAAAGTAGTGCTCCTGAAAAAACGGCATGCTCCTGGCATTTTGGAGCGGAATTCTGAACGACGACGGGAGTGGACTTTGATTATCGGCCATTGCTGAATTCAATCGATCGAGCGCCATCGATCCACCGCCGCCGGCCCCAAATCCGTATGTTTCCGGGTTGCTTTTTGAGGGGTTTGCTTTCTTGAGCTGTTTTTCGTTTCTCGGCGGTCCGAGAATAAATATGCGAGCATCGTCCACCCCTTGAAGTTGCAAGGGTTCACCTCCCGGTTCCAAATAGAGCAGATTGTCTCCGGCAAGTGCTAATGCCTTGTCGCGTCCGTCTCTGGTTGTTGCTCGAGCCCCAAACATCTCAAGGGCGGCAATTGATCCCAAACCGTAGAATGCCAGCATTTCGTCGACAGTCGATACGTTGCCGTCTCCCGACATGCCCAGTTCCTGCGAGGCCACGCTAAGGGCTGCAAGGGCATGTTGCTTGGCTTTGTCCAACCTTTTTGCTTGCTCGTCATCAGGATTTTCGGTCCATCCCGTCCACACGGTTTTCACTTCAAACCGGTCGCTCCAATCAGGCACCTGATTGAAGGCAGACACGTGATCCCAATGTTCGTGAGTTATTACCAGAAGGTCTATTACACCTTTGGTTCCGTCATCGGTATTTCCACCGGTTGCGTTTTGGAGACTGTTCACAATACCTGTCATCACGCCCGTTGCATCGGGGGTACCCAGCACGACACCGCAGTCAATCAACATTTTGAACGGGATATCACTTTCGCTCCTTGGCAAACTGACAAGTAGGCAGTCACCGATACCCTGACGGTACATTCTTACTTTAGCCTTGAAAGATGTACTCATTTTTCATCTCCGAGTTTGCCCCTGTGAGCCATTGCAAAAGGCTCTTTGGGCGTTGAGGTGACTCGGTAATAATTGTTGGAAAGATCGTCACCTTGAGCCAATCTGAACTGCTGCTCTTCTTCTATGCGCTGCTGATTTTCGATCCGTTTGTGAATGATGTAGCGAAAAGCACCGGTGTCAGCGTCAATGATCCATGTTGCTCCGCCACGAAATGATCCTCCGGCTCCGGGTACGATCATTCTCTGGGTGAGTTCAATAATCAGATCCAGGCGTTCTTGGCCTACTGCGTCAATTCTTCTGGCCGGACGCACAGAATGCACTTCAAATCCTTTGATTTCGCGTCGTTTTCCAAGAAATTTTCCATCTGTCTTTGTCTTTAGGGTGAATCCTATTCGATTGGCCCCGTCCTCACCATGTTCACTTGATTGGAGAACCTCTCGCAACTCCATGGCGAGAATTTTAGCTGCCGATTCGGATATCTCGAATGCCTTCTTACGGTCAGTCTCAAGCTTCCAGTTTCTCAACCCGACATCCGTGTCAATCTGCTTGATGATCCCGGCAATTTTACTTGCCAACGCTTCACCGATTTCGGGTTTATCCCATTTCAAACTGTCCGCGGTGACACTGGATACATCCTCAGGATGAATGCCGCGCCGTCGAAATGCCATAACCAACGCCGAACGGTAGCCATAGTCGTCATCTGGATACAGATCCAAGTCCGAGGTCACCACAGCACGCAGATATTCCCCGAAAGTGATGCCAACCGGCGGGCTGTAATCAAGAGCCCTGATTGCCATCCTCAACATATGACTCGCAGCTTTTGACGCTTCTTTGGCCAATCTGTTAACCAGATCAGGGTGCAGTTCACCGTCCGGCAATGCACCCGTTCCCTGGGTCGCAATTCGAATTAAATCCGCACTGCGACGGTGATAAATCTCAGTGTAGGCATCGAACATCGCAGCGACCAGAACCGCACCTTTGTCGTGTGATTCCTCGCCCGAATTTTGAATTGTCACAAATTCACTTTTCCCGTCTTCTGCGACAGAATTCTTTAGGCCGAGCGCTGACCTCAATGCCCCGTGATAGCCGATTGCCCGACCAAATTGATTAGCCAATTCGGTCATTTCAGGTCCAAAATTCTTCCAATTGGATCCCGCTCTGGCGATGCTGGTGGTCAGCACATTCTCATGGGTGAAATGTTGAAACAGCGCGACTATATCTGAGAATGCCTCGTGGAAGGCTCTGGCGTCGCCATTGGTGATTTCAGCATAACGCTTGTGCAGACCATCAAGCAGGGCGTGTGCGGTTTCATGAGCAACGATGTCATATGAAAGGCAGGTAAAAACCGTTGATCCTGGCGCCAACCCTTGGGGCGTATTGGAGCGCTCCCTGAAGTAACCAAACAAAAGCGCCTTCTTGTCGGGGCTATAATAGGCGTTGGCTTCTCGAAGCGCGTGAGGATAGATGCGCAAACGTCTGACGAACTGGTCGTGAAACTGACCACCGAACCTTATTTGCCGAGTCGACCAAAGCGCTGGCCGGCCTAAAGCCTCTTCAAAGTGGCGCACGGTTTTGCTGGCAACTGCGTAGACCATTTGCTGATGAAACCGGGGGTCTGATTCGCTGGGCGCCAATCCATCCGACGCCAATATGTTTGCATTGTTCAGGTCAACCGGCGCGTATGCTGAATTGGAGCCGGGATCGATATCGACGACCTCGAAATATTCATCTATGGGTCCCTCGCCGATCTCACGCCATGGCAGTCTTATAGTGATTTCGGAATGGGATCTGGTGTCCAGGTCCAGAGCTGCAGACGGATCCGATGAAAATACACGCAATCGCCGGGATGCAGGTCTGGCAACATCGGGATTTTTGGCTTTTTCAATACGAAGCTCTTCATGATACTGAGAAAATGGCCTGGTCAGAACCGGTGTCATTGCTTTTTTGGGCGACTTCAAATCAAGCCATTTGCTTATTGCTGCAGATGTTCCTTTCTGTTCAGCAAGCACCTCTTTCAGTTCTGCCATTCGTTGTTGGTTGTTTTTGATCGCGGATATCTCTTCCACGGCATCTGCAAACTCCAGCGACGTCTGCGAAAGCTGGGTAATTTCCAGAGAAATCATGTCCTCTGCAGTGCTGAGCATGGAACCTCGCAGACCCAACCCCCCGAGGCCGCGGATCAGGGCAAAAAACGCGCTGTCCTTTTTGGCCTTCTCAAGCAGGTTCGCCGCAGGTGGAGAAATGGCAAGGGCGCCATTTGTATCAAGAACGCCTTGTCCAAAATATTTTCTTACCAGGTCTTCATGGTCGCTCCATGAACGTGCACTGTTGAAGAGTGCGTGCCGTATGGCTTCCACCCTCTGCCAGCCATGTTGATAACCGGAAAGCGCTGCACGGTTCTTTTGTATCCAGTTGGCTGCCGCCGCAGCGACTTGTGGTGTAGCAGAGGAAGTTCCGCCACCATTGAAATCCACTTTGTCTGTGCTGTGAATGCGCGCCCACGGCACGTTCGGTGTAAAGGCCGCCATGGCCTCATCAACCTTGGAATCCGGCCCATAATTGCCGGCCATCAAATTGACCGCCAAATCAGCATATGGATCCAGCCGTGTCTGATGAACTCTCGCCTGGATGCCGCACGCTCCAACCACACGATTGAATCGCGCCGGATAGACGAGAAAGCGCGTTGGTAAGTTGGCATAATTGTTTCCGGCCGCGGTGACTATGAAAATGCCGGCTTCATAGGATCGATTGACTGCTTCAGCCCATGCCTGGCTGGCCAGGCCGCCCATGCTCATGGTGACAACATCGATCCTGGTTGCAGGATCGGCCGACAGATTTGTCACATAGTCAAAGGCCTTGGCAATTGCACTGGTACGAAAAAGAACCACTGAGTTTGCTACACGTATCGGCACTACTTTTGCAAAGGGTGCACCGCCCAGGTCGTATTTGGATTCGCCGCTGCTTCCCCAGGCCTTGCCGGCCAAAATACCAAGGGTTCCTGTCCCATGCCCCAGTTGGGTTAAGATCCCATCGGTCCGGTCGCTTGCATCATTCGGAAAATCGGCATCGACAAAATTTCGCTCAAGGTGTTGCTCGATGTGGTGTGGAAGTGTCTCGTGCTGGCGGTCATATCCGGTATCAAAATGGGCAATACGCACCCTGTCACTGTCTGCTATCGAGCCATGTGAAGCACGTGCGGTGTCAAGCCCTGAATGACGGTCATTGCGGAACCAGTCCCGGGTCGCAAAATGGTTGTATGCCTCATTTGGGGGTTCGGAGGGCCTGTTTGGATCATCTGAAGCAGCAAAGCCGTTTCGGCCTTTTGTCGGGCTTTCTACGGGCCAACGTTGTTCGATGTCCGGTTCGGCGAACTCTACATTTGCTCCCTTTATCCTTGTGCCTTCCGCAACGATTCTGTGACACAAATCCCAGGAATTTACAGCTGGTGCTGTGGTGCCCAATGAATCCATTTTTATGTCGGCCACCCACCATTTGTGAGAGGTGGCAGCAAAGCCGGGATTGGAATCAGCTCCAAATAGCGGTTTGACTTCCAAGTCCAAAATTACGGAGCCTAGCGGAAGTTTTGTTCTTCCGCTTCCAAATGCTTTAGCTGAAGAGAGTTTAAGCAGTATTTTTGGATTGTTTGTATTTGCAAACATTTGAATTACTCCAGCTGGAGCTGTATTTGTACATTGCAATCTATGTTTGTAAAAGTGAATTCTTCAATCTGGCTTCAATAAGGCGATCCCGACGATCAGGCTGTTGTACGCATGTGTCGTGGAATTCAGTTTTTGCCGTGTAACTCGTGAGTTATGGAAAAAAGGACAACCGACCGATTTGATAGCAGGTGCAACCAGTCGATAAGTACCGATTGACCCATCCTGTTATCTTGCATCAACTTGCACGAGTTGACTGGCAGAAAATTTGCCCGGACATTTAACCCCTATCCCCCAGGTGGGTTGACAGAATTGGCCTGATAGATTCTGGTTTGATTAAGCAAATCAATTCGTTAGGCGGATTTTGTGTCGGGATTTCGGGGTGGTATTACGGGTGAATCGA
>JAAEPA010001029.1 GCA_024222475.1 Gammaproteobacteria bacterium
CTCGCCCGAAGGGAGCCCCCCAAATGCGCCACTGCGGCGTTGCGATCCTTGAAAAGGGCACCCTGCGGACCGCGCCTTGCATTGACGCATTTGGGGGGCTCTGTATCCGTCAATACTATGTTGGTAGACCACTAGGTTGCCTCATCGTATACATGAATAGGGGTCGGGAAATGGGGTAACTTCCATCAACCGCACCGCTAACACTGGGGAGCACACAGGACTCACTGTCGCTCTTCTTGATGCAGAGCATTTTCACCTTTGGGCTGGCATAGGCCAGTCCGCTATAGCCTATAGCCTATAGCGCAAGGCGTCTTTTCCACCAAGCTGCTCTCTTAATGCCGCATATCTTCATGTTTTTACAAACATAAATCTCATTATATTTAATCGCTATTACGGCACAATGAATGATCCTTTAAGGTTTGATTAAGATTCATTCAATAACTGATACTGTGGAATGCTTATGGAATATTCATGGACTCTTCATATTCATTTCATACTCTAGTCATAATTTAGAAATACCCTATGCGCCAGTAGAATTCATATTGAGAATAACTTACCCCTACCCATCTGCTTACAAAAAGATTCTTCTCGCAGTCGATTTTTCCAAAGACAGCGAACTGATCGGCCAACGCGCCATCGATCTGGCGAGGCGATATGAGGCCAAGCTGCATTTGATTCATGTCGTTATCAACCTCAAGGACGCTTTTTACGAACAAATCATGTCTTCGTTATCCGAGGACGTCGAACAAGAAATAATTCAGCTCGCTGAACAACAGCTACACACTTTTGCACAACGTTTGGAGATTCCTACAACGAACTGCATTGTAGAGCTAGGCTCACCGAAGAGCACGACATCGATTTAATCATGATCGGCAGCCATGGCCTCAGTGGTTGGGACAACCTACTAGGCTCAACGGCAGACGCAGTACTGCACAAGGCCCCCTGCGACGTATTGGCGATACGGCTTTCTAGTTAGATCCAAAATCCCGCAAAAGGTTAACATCTTAATGTCATATAATTTTAGAAATTAATAAATATAAGATTCAAATACTATTCAACCACTATTCATACACTAGTAATACTCCGGTAATAAATAAGCATTACTGTAGCACCTAAATAAGGATGCTGATAAGAAATGCGATCTCGGGCAGAGGTTGTCGTGTGCACTGATTATCTTCCCCTGCAATATACCCATCTGGATGGATATAGAGATCATCTAGAAAACTAAATGAGGAGCAATCTAGCGTGAGTATAAATACAACTCCCTCCGGGGAAGTCATCGGGGGGCAAACACAAGATATCGCCACCAAGATCCTGACATGGGTAGCGATATCCTTTCTCATCTATCTCATCCTGCTTGCCGTAGGCATGATCGGCTCAGGATTCAAATGGGCCTCGGGCGGTAAGGAGGGCGCGGAACAGCTGTTTGCCTTCGCCACCAACCCCTTTATGGGATTGATCATGGGCACCATGGCCACCGCCCTGGTCCAATCCTCCAGTACGGTGACCTCGGTAATCGTCGGTCTAGTCGCCGGTGGGCTGCCGGTAGCGACTGCCATCCCTATGGTGATGGGCGCCAACATCGGCACGACGATCACCAATACGCTCGTCAGTCTGGGACATATTCGCTCTAAGGAGGAATTTCGGCGGGCCTTTTCAGCGGCAACCGTCCATGATTTCTTCAATCTGCTGGGCGTCGTTATATTTCTGCCGTTGGAAATGGCCTTTGGTTTACTGGAGAAGGCCTCACTCTATATGGCCAACCTGGTCTATGGGGGCGAATCCTTGAGCATGAGCGGATTCAATTTCATCAAACCCATTACCAAACCGGTGATTGGCATGTTCAAGGATATTTTTGGAC
>JAAEPA010001030.1 GCA_024222475.1 Gammaproteobacteria bacterium
CAACCACGGAATCACCCGTACCGATGATAACGGAGGACCGTTTCCACGGGCTTTCGCCATCTCAACTCAACGCTGTGGAGAAGCAATCACTGATGGCATTGGCGCTGACGATGTTAGCGGAGCAGCACCGACCGGGAGATGCGCTCGGTAGTCCGGAGGAAACTCGCAAGTATCTGCGAATCCGGCTTGCTGAGCGCAAGAACGAAGTGTTTGGGTGTCTGTTTCTCGACAACCGACACCGGATCATCGAGGTGACCGAGCTGTTTCAGGGCACCATCGATGGTGCATCGGTCCATCCGCGCATCGTTGTGCAGAAGGCACTGGAGCTCAATGCGGCTGCCATGCTTTTTTTTCACAACCATCCATCGGGTGTAGCGGAACCCAGCCATGCAGATGAAGCAATCACTCGCCGGCTCAAGGAGGCACTCGCTCTGGTTGATGTGCGAGTCCTCGACCACTTTGTGGTTACGGCCGGTGAGAGTGTCTCGTTTGCTGAATGTGGACTTATTTAATATGTGGAGTAATCCTCTGGATTCAGTAGTAGAGGCTCGTTTCACGTCAATCAACTCAACATAACTAAACGTCTGCTGGTAGCGTGACACTCTCCATCCTCAATCTTGGAGAGTGTCATGACTACCGACTTATTCCCAAAAACGAGCGAGCTGATCTCGCTATCCCCATTTGCGCGAGAGTTAACTGATTTTTCAGAGTGGCTTTTAGCTGAGCACTACACGCCAACTGTTGTTCATCACCATCTTTTAAGACTTGTTCAAGCGCTTCCTCGCTTGCCACAACAAAATGAGATGCCAAATGTCTATAGTCTCACCGATCTCAAGACAGCATTTGATGTTGGGAGCGGCCCGCCAACTCGCATCAACTATTTCCTGGCGGCTCGCCGTGTCTATAAACGTTTTCTGCAAGCACACGGCCGATTATTTGAGGCGCAGTCCAATGACCCATTCGATACACTTCAGCGAGAATACTCTGACTACCTGAGCGGGGTTCGAGGCCTATCCCTGTCGTCACAGACCCATAATGCGCATACTGTTGCAGACTTCCTGTCACGTGGTCTTGAATCGCATCAAATGCTCAGCACTGTCACACAGCAGAATATTGAACGGTTTATCGTGCTGCGCAGCCGTGAAGTGTCTCGGCATACTCTGCAGCACGATGTTGCTCACCTTCGCTCATTCCTACGGTATTGTCATGGGCGGGGATACCTCGTTTCTCGGCTCGACACCAATATCGAGACACCACGAACTTATCGTGGCGAGTTGCCACCGCGTGCGTTGCCCTGGGATATGGTACAGGCGCTGCTCAGGTCGATTGATCGGCAAAGCAAGTCGGGGTGGCGTGACTACTGCATTCTCCATCTGATCGCACACTACGGACTGAGGCCCTCTGAAGTCGTTTCCCTGCGACTCGATTCGATCGACTGGGAGAATGCCACACTGCACGTGAGACAGCACAAGACCCGGTCAGAGCTGCTATTGCCACTCGCACCATCGACACTGCAGGTTCTACGTAATTACCTCACACATGAACGGTATCAGCACGGTACGACACATCCTGATCTGTTTTTGCGCGCACGGTGCCCGAGTGGCCCATTGTTTCACTGTGCCATCTGCGACATCTTTAATAAGCGCATCAAGGCGGTAAAGTTTGAGGGCCGAACATACAGCCCCTACAGTTTGAGGCATGCATTTGCGATGCGTTTACTCTCTCGCGGTGTCGGTGTTAAAGCCATCGGGGACGTGCTCGGGCATCAGAGACTCGAGAGTACGTGCACCTATCTGCGACTCGATATAGAGGCACTACGGGTTGTCGCACTCGATGTGCCCGGTGCTAGCGCATGCGAAGGGGGTGGTCATGTTGATGCATGAACCCTTGGTCAGCTGGGATGCGGCTGCCGCCGCATACCTGACAAGCCGCCACGCTCTTGGTCGTGCCTACAAGAAAGAAGAGATAATTCTGAACAACGTCCGCGCATTTCTTGTCCAGGCAGATGCCATCGATCTTGATCAGCAACTCTTCGATCAGTGGCGAGAACCCTTCTATCATCTCAATCCGAGCACGCGCCTCGTGCGTGAGCGTACCGTGTACAATTTCTGTCGTTACCGACGGCGCAGCGATGCAGATTGTTTTCTCCCGGATCCCGGGTCTTTCGTACGGAAACCCCCACGCCCACTACCCACACTCATCGAGCATGAGCAGGTCGTACAGTTGCTGAGCTACGTCTCTCAGTTACACCCAAAGCCCCATGAAGAGCTACGGCCCGCAGTGTTACGGCTGGCGATTATCCTCCTTTATACGACAGGGCTGCGTCGTGGCGAACTGGTGCGACTCACACTTGCCGATGTGGATGAACGACAAGGTATTCTTTTCATTCATGAATCCAAGTTTCACAAATCTCGTTGGGTTCCACTCTCTTCCAGCGCATGTGCTGAATTGCGCAAATATCTTACCCTGCGGCAGGATGCAGGACTCGACAGCCGGGACAGCGCCCCACTTCTCTGCTGCGCGCGAGGCTACGCCTATACCGGTAACGCATTTTACCATAGCTTAAAGAAATTACTGGTGGCTGCTGGCATTCACGACTGTAACGGCAATACGCCATGTGTGCAGGATTTTCGTCATAGCTTTGCTGTGGCAGCACTTTTGCGATGGTATGAGAATGATGATGACGTTCAGGTGAATCTGCCGAAGCTTGCCCTCTACATGGGGCATGTTTCCATTATCTCCACAGCCTACTACCTGCGCTTGATGCCTGCTGTCATTGAGCATGCAAGTAAGCGATTCGAACGTTCATGCGCAGAAGTCCTTGAAGGAGGTATCTCATGAGACTCTCCAAACCCACTGATCTTGGCCAGGATCTTGTGCAGTTCTTCCAGGAC
>JAAEPA010001031.1 GCA_024222475.1 Gammaproteobacteria bacterium
CCTGGGGCCAAAAGAATCGGATCACCCTGACGAACATCTTCTTCGACGGTAAAATGCCCGGATTCCTCGGCTTCGACCGCGGCCCCTACGCCCTGCCGGGCGGACGGGCCACGCACCATCAGGGCCAGATCTACCAAAGCGCCGGCCGCACCACAAGCTTCGCCCCTTCCCTGCGCCTGATCGCCGATCTGGGAGAAAAGACGCTCTCCACCTGCATGACCGGCGGCCCATCCGATCGCCGCTTATCCAGGTGGTACAACTCCGGTACTCAAGACTGGCAAGCCGGCCGCTACAAAACCCTGGCTCCACGGCCTGACAAATAATCATCCTAGAAAGAGCAGTTTCGTGTCGAGTTAAACCCAGAACCTTGGGATCAGTAAGGAAGCTGTGAAATTGGTTATTACTACCCAGTGGGTGCGTACGGTAGGTTGTACAAGTCCCATCCGATGAGGTGAGCCGCTGAATCGGCAGCAAACCTGCATGCATAGACCGCGAGGTTGTGTGTGAAGCCAGGTGTAGCGAGTGTATAGGCCGCGTAACAGAGCTCCGAAAAATTCATAATTGTGGTCCATGAGGATAACCCGGCGAAAGCGGGGGAAAGCCGACGGTCTGGCTGCGCCGGAAGGCAAGCGTCCTGGAGATGCGATGGCAAGTCGAAAGGACACCACCGGAGTCCGCGAGCGGGGCATGTACATACAGGGGTAGACTGGGCTGGTGAAAATACTAATACCAATTAAAACAGCAGCTTAACTATTAAGCCGTCGAAGTTGAAGTTTTATAAGCAATTGATTTTATTGGATACTATATTGTGTCGCTAATTTAGTTCAGCCTTTCTGCTTAATACAGGCAATATTTACGCCAACACTCATGATTCCAGGTAAAATATTGTATATAGCTGATATATAATGAATATCAGGAGAATATGTTGGAACAAAAGTAGGATAAATTTACGCCAAACATTTTCACCACCCCAGGGGTAGACTGGGCACTCGAGAGGACCGCCATCTCCTTGCGGATGAAACCGGGCCAGGCAAACCGGAATATAAAAGAGGCCAGGCGCTGAAGGGTGATCTTCCTTACCCTGAGAGCGAGCCGATAGGGAAACAAACAAAGAAGGGAGAGCGCAAGGTATCGGGAAACGAGCGAAAAGCGAAGTGAACCGAGACGGAGAAGCGGTAGTCTTAGCGGATCATAGTACCGAAGGCCGGAGGTTGAAGGTCGAGAAGGTGGGGAACCGAGACCCAAGGGACCCACTGAAGGGAAGGAGAAGCCGGGCATAACGTTTTGTCGGAGGGAAAGATGAGAGATACTCAGAGGTCAGAAATCATATCAACGCAACTTCGGCAGATTGCAACGCAAGCGATGGAACATCCGGACAGGGTATTTACCACCCTGATCCACCGCATGGACGTAGATTTTCTTCGAGAAGCCTACTACCGGCTGCGCCGAGACGGTGCACCGGGCCTGAGCGGTGTGACGGCGAAGGCGTATGGTAAGGAACTGGAAGCCAACCTGATCGACCTGCATGAACGATTGAAAGCGCAGCGCTATATCGCGCCGCTGATCAAGCGGGTATGGATAGAGAAGGAAGGCGGAAAGAAACGCCCGATCGGGCTATTGGAGATCGAAGACAAAATCGTCCAGAAAGCGGTATCGATGCTAATGGGGGCGGTCTATGAGCAGGACTTCTATGCGTTCTCTTATGGATTTCGGGAAGGGCACAATGCCCACCAAGCGATTGGAGAGATCCGAGCGCAGTGCATGAAGCACGGCATCCAATGGATATACGATGCGGACATCAGTGGATTTTTCGACAACATTGACCGAAGTTGGCTGCGGAGATTCATCCAGCAGCGGATCAATGATGGTGGGCTGCTTCGCCTGATTGGGAAGTGGTTGAATGCGGGCGTGATGGAAGGAGACCAGATCACCTACAGTGACAGAGGTACACCGCAGGGCGGGACGATTTCACCCTGCCTGGCGAATGTATTTCTCCACCATGTACTGGATGAGTGGTTTGTACAAGAAGTGAAACCAAGGATGCGTGGGCACTGTTTCATCGTGCGGTTTGCCGACGACTTTGTCATCGGCTTTCAGCGCGAAGACGATGCCAGAAGGGTAATGGAGATACTACCCAAGCGCTTCGCAAAGTACGGACTGGAAATCCATCCGGAGAAAAGCCGTCTACTCGCATTCGGGAAACCGGCCTCGAACCAAGAGGTCACCCGTGGGGACAACACATTCGATTTTCTAGGATTTACCCACTACTGGGCGAGATCACGGCAAGGCAATTGGGTAATCAAGCGCAAGACAGCGCGCAAGAAAGTCAGGAAGACAGCCCAGGCCCTCTGGGCGTGGTGCAAGAAGAACCGGCATATGGACTTGGCGAGGCAGCACAGGATATTGTGCTCCAAGCTACGAGGTCATTTTCAATACTTTGGCGTACGCTGCAACATGCGAGCGATGGAGGCGGTACTCTATCATGCTGAACGGGCATGGAAATACTGGCTGAATCGACGCAGCAGCAAGAAAGCGTTGAACTGGGAGAAGTTTGAGACCTTAATGGAGCGTGTGCCGTTGCCAACACCCAAGATCATTCACAGTGTCTAACAGCTTGTGGGGTAGCAAAGTTATGCGACAGAGTGGTGTTGATACTCTGTTTACCGAGGAACCGGATGACCGAATTGGTCACGTCCGGATCTGTGGGGGGGATGGTTCAGTAATGGCTGTTTCTACCCGGAGACCACTTCCTGTCAACTGTCAATTGGTAGATGGATGCAAAATGTGGTCCCTACGCCTTGCGTGCTGTCGCAGGTGAGGCGCCCGCCATGCTTGTCAACCACGACTGAATAGCTGATTGCCAGACCCTGGCCAGTACCTTTACCCACCTCTTTAGTGGTAAAAAATGGGTCAAATATCCTGCTGCGTATCTCTTCGGGTATGCCCGCACCAGTATCACGAATGCAGATGACAGCTTCGCCCTGCTCGCTGTGGGTCGACACCCGGATCCTGCCTTTTCCCTCGTCAGTGCCACCCAACTTCTCCTGAATAGCGTGGGCCGCATTGATGATCATGTTCAGCACAACCTGATTGATATCATTCAGCAGGCAAGATACGAGTGGTAGCGTGGTGTCCAGCTCCAACTCCAGGTCGGCGACATACTTCCATTCATTGCGCGCCACCGTGACCGTGCTTTCTATAGCTTTGTTCAGGTCGGCTGGGACTTTCTCCGACGAGCCTGGATGAGCAAACTGCTTCATAGCCTGTACAATGCGGCTCACCTTTGCAACCCCTTCCAAAGCCTGACCGATGGATTGTGGAAGTTCCTGCCGTAAATAATCAACATCCAACTCCGCTTTGAGCTGTTGAAGTGTTGTTAACTGCGCCGAATTCGCCAGGCCTTCAGGAATCTGTTGCACCAGGGCTTCATGAGCCTCGAGCAGCTGCCCAATATCGCTGAAAGCCTCCTTAAGAAAGCGCAGATTGTCACCTATATACTGGGTTGGGGTGTTTATCTCGTGCGAAATCCCAGCCGCCAGCTGTCCGATAGATTCCATCTTCTGGGCATGGACGAGTTGCGACTCCAAAGCCTTTCGTTCGGTTACATCCTCCTTCACCGCTACA
>JAAEPA010001032.1 GCA_024222475.1 Gammaproteobacteria bacterium
CACATTTCACAGCCAGCCTTGCGGGCATAGAAATAGGGTGTCCCCATTGGCAGATCTTCACCCATTTTCGCGAGGTGCAACATGTCATAGGGACAGTCACGCACGCATAATCCACAACGGGTACAGGCCGCAAGGAAATCCTCTTCCGGTAATGCACCAGGTGGTCTCAGGGCAAGTGCGGGCAAAGCGCCTGCGCGTCTTGCATAGACAGCGATGCCCAAACCTAGTAACCCAACGCCACAGGCCGTTCTTGCTGTATCAGCGATGAACTGACGCCGTGATGCCTCATTTGAGGCAGGACTTTGTGCGAATGGAGCGTTCATGATCGATAAACCTTATGGCATACAGATGATTCGATACCTGGCGATGCACTTCCATCGGCATCGCCAGGATCAATGCCTCAAGCCTTGACCAGTTTCACTGCACACTTTTTGTAGTCCGTCTCTTTTGACAAAGGATCGGTCTGGTCCAGTGTGACCTTGTTGATCAAACGACTTGCATCGAACCAGGGAACGAACACCAACCCTTCAGGAGGACGGTTACGCCCGCGGGTTTCCACCCGGGTCTGGATTTCACCACGACGGGATACCACTTTGACCTTGGCGCCGTCACGCAGG